>JBFKJL010000066.1:0-10560 GCA_041631795.1 Saprospiraceae bacterium
CCGTGGACCATTCGCTGGTGACGGCGACAAAAGGGGACATGATGAAAGGCCCCCCGCTGCCATCATGAACAGCGCTGAAATGGTGGCCCATTTCGTGAGATGTCAAAACCCTGAGCAGGGCAGCGCTCGAACTGAAATCCTCGAGGACGTGGTGCCATCCCGGGGTTTGGGCGATCCCGATTGTCGTGCCCAGGAGGTCGCGCGACGTCCACATTTCTCCCATGTCGTAGGAAACGCCAAAGTTGCCGTTTGACGCCCATGTTGCAAAATCATTAAGAAGGGTGCTGGGATTTGTGGATGCTGTGAAAGGATCTGCGGCAGCGGATTGTGGAATAAAATGGGTGACTATATTGAATTCCACGTTGTAATCGAATTCGGACCTGTAGTCGACATTGACATTGTTGATGACGCCGACATTGTGGTTCGTGACGCTTGTCGTTGAGCCGTATTTCTGGAACATGCCGTAGTCATTGGCGATGGCCAGGTCGACTACGCGGCAAGCGATCGTGGCGCTCTTGGATTGAAAATGCTTTGATTTTTGCTTGTAGGTATTCACTCCACAGGTCACAGAGACGTCTTTCACATCATGGCTGTTGTAGACAACAAAGGCATCCCGGGGAGCGTTCGGATCAAAGTACACCAGCGGTTCGATAAAGATCTCATTCTGGCCCAGGGTTAAAACGCCGTAGATGAAATCATCGTTTACTGTCAGGGCAGCTTCTCCGCCGCCGTAAAGTCTGCCGCCAAAGGTCAGTGGAAGATCCTGTCCTTTAAGGTCTTTGACAAGCTTGTTATCGTGCAGCTCCAGGAGATAAGTTTTACCACCGAGAACAAGGCGAAAGTTCAGTCTGCCTTCCGGGGAAACAAAGTCAGCTTTGGCGATGTCGATTGTATAGATCTTATAATTTTCAAATGCGGACGTTAATTTTCCCTGTGGATCGCTGTAGGGAAAGACTGAGCCGCCAAGCTCCAGTTGGGCACTGGCCAGGGCCGGAATGATGATCGTGACAATCAGAAATAGGAATGATCGTTTCATGTTTTTTCAGATGAACATGGTTAAATAAAGCAGGGGATGATAATGCAATGTAAAATTCGGGTGTTTTGTTCACTCTTTATTCGCCAGTTGTCCGCAGGCGGCATCAATGTCTTTGCCGCGACTTCGGCGGACAGTCACCATCACATTGTGTGAACGTAAAATTTGTGCAAATATATCAATTTGATCCTTATCGGACTTATTAAAATGCACTCCTTGTACAGGATTGTACTCAATAATGTTGATCTGGACTGGAAATCGCTTACAAAGTTTGGCCAATGCCCGGGCATCATCAGCGGTGTCATTAAAACCGTCAAAGGCTATGTACTCGTAACTGATCTTGTTTTTTGTATGCTTGTGAAAGTACTCGAGGGCGTCCATGAGGACGCTGAGATTATTCTGCGTATTGATGGGCATGATCGTATTCCGTTTTTCATCGGTGGCGGCATGGAGGGAAAGCGCCAGGTTGAACCGCACACGGTCATCGGCCAGTTTTTTGATCATTTTAGCGATGCCCGCAGTACTCACGGTGATCCGTCTTGGCGACATGCCCAGACCTTTTTCCGAGGTGATGTAATGGATGCTTTGGAGGACATTGCGATAGGCGAGGAGGGGTTCGCCCATGCCCATATAGACAATATTCGTCAGCGGATGGTCAAAGTGCACCTGGGCATCAAAGTTGACCTTGAAGACCTGGTCGTAGATTTCGGCTGCATCCAGGTTCCGCAGTCTTTTCATTTTTCCCGTTGCGCAAAAGCTGCAGGACAGACTGCATCCCACCTGCGAGGAAACACATACGGTGTACCTGTTTTCTTCCGGAACGGGAATGAGCACAGATTCTATCAGGTTGTCATCATATAGCTTAAACCTGTATTTGATTGTTCCGTCCGTGCTGAATTGTGTCTTATCCAGCTGTATAGGCCGGAATTCAAAGGATGCCTGTAATTCTTTTCTGAGCTCCCTTGAGATATTTGTCATTTCCTCAAAATTGTGACAGCCTTTTTGCCACATCCATTCTATGACCTGCCGGGCCCTGTAGGCGGGCTGTCCCCTGTCCTTGAACCAGGCTTCAATTGCTGAGGGTTCGATAGCCCTGATATCCATTTTTACATCTGTTGACACAATACAAAGATACCTTTTGAATAATAACAGGACAAAACACTATTTTTACTTAATGTTACTCGTTTTGACTATTGTCATATTCCTTGTGCTTTCCGCTTTTTTTTCGGGATCTGAGATCGCCTTTGTGTCGGCTAACAAGTTGGGCATTGCCGTTAAAAAAGAACAAAATACCCGGCGGGGCTCCATTATATCCCGGTTTTACGAAAAGCCGGAGACTTTTCTGAGCTCAATGCTAGTGGGCAACAATATTGCCCTGGTCAGTTTCACCTACCTGACGACAAAGTTATTGATGCCTGTGGTCAAGCCTGTTGCCGGTGAGGGCATAGCTTCGCTTCTGGTCTATACGCTGATCATTACCATGATCGTATTGGTATTCGGAGAATTCCTACCCAAAACACTGTTTCGCCTGTATTCAAACAAGATGTTGTACGTCATGGCGTATCCCTTGTTGTTCTTTAAAAAGATCCTTGCCATTCCCACATTCATGATGACGGGCTTATCCAATGCCATTCTGAAAAATCTCCTGGGCATTCCCGTGGGGAATGCTGAAAATGCCCTGACAAGGCTGGATCTGGAGCATTACATTGCGGATAGTCTCAGCGATGACCACGATGACATTGATAAGGAAATCCTGACAAATGCCCTGAACCTGGGGCATCTCAAAGTGGGCAATTGCATGGTGCCCAGGCCCGAGATCGTCTCTGTGGATATAAAAGCCACGATTGAAGAAGTCATTGTCGTATTCCGCAATTTCAAACTGTCGCGTATCCTTGTCATCGAAGATGAGATAGAGAATGTGCTCGGTTACATCCATCACCAGCAATTGCTCGAAAATCCTGAAACCATAAGGGATATCCTCCTGGATGTGCTTTTTGTGCCCGATGTGATGAATCTCAAGGAGCTGATGCTGAAATTCATTGCCGACGGGTCATCCATAGCTTGTGTTGTGGATGAGTATGGTGGCACGGCAGGGATCATTACCCTGGAGGACATCCTGGAAGAGATCTTTGGAGAGATTGAGGATGAACATGATAGCGAGGATCACATAGACCGTAAACTTAAGGAAGGTGAATATATATTCTCGGGAAGACTGGAAATTGATTACATCAAAGACAAGTACCCGGAGATCATTATCCCTGAAGGCAATTATCAAACCCTTTCCGGCTACATCGTGATGACTTCAGAATCGCTCCCCGATGTCAACGAGGAGGTCGAACTGAACGGGTACCGATTCAAGATCATGACGATGGAGGACAAGCGTATTGAAACCGTGCGGGTCATTAAAATGGATGAACTGGCTGGAACAACGGATCAACCTTCGTAGGTGATCCGGTAAATGGCATCTGCAAAATCATCACTGAGCAACATTGACCCGTCAGGGAGCCATTCTATATCGACGGGCCTGCCCCAGACCTCATCAGTGGCATCATCAAGCCACCCTTCGGCAAACACTTCATAGCCTGTGGATTTGTAATCATCGTCCAATGGCACCATGGATACCCTGTATCCGATCTTCTTTGTCCTGTTCCATGAACCGTGTTCTGCGATGAAGGCGACATTTTTATATTTTTCTGGAAACATGGATGCCGTGTAGAATTCCACACCGAGGGGCGCCGTGTGAGGCCCGAGATTTTGAATGGGTGCTTCAAATTCATCGCATGATCTTTTGTTGCCAAATTCAGGGTCCTGTGTGTCGCCCTGGTGGCAATAGGGATAGCCGAAGTGCAGGTCGTCCTGGGTGGCTTTGTTGAGTTCGCAGGCAGGCATGTCATCGCCCATCCAGTCACGGCCGTTATCAGTGAAAAAGAGATCTCCGGTATCCGGGTGCCATGTGAAGCCCACTGTATTCCTGATGCCCTGGTGAACGATTTCCATGCCGCTGCCATCTGTGTTCAGGCGTGTGATGGAGTTGAAAATGGGGTCCGGGGATTCGCAGATATTGCAAGGCGCACCCACGGGGACGTAGAGTTTGCCATCCGGGCCAAACGCTATGTATTTCCATCCATGGTGTGTTTCTGTTGGATACTTGTCGAATAAGACTTCAGGTTCAGGTGGATTATCCAATGAAGCTTCAATATTGGCGAACCTGAGGATACGGCTTACTTCGGCGACATAGAGGTCGCCATCCTTAAATGCGACACCATTCGGCATGTTGCCGCCGGTGAGTAGTGTGTACTTAACATCTATTTTAAAATCCCCATCTGTATCTTTTAAGGCATACACATTTCCTGCAATCCGGGTCCCTACATACAGGGTTCCATTTGGACCAAGTGTCATTGACCGGGCATTTTTAATATTTTCCGCATAGACCGAAATTTTAAAATCTTCGGGCAGTTTGATTCTTTCTATAGGGAGAAGGCCAGTTTCTGTTGAGGAATTTTCAGGGAAATTGACGGGGGCATTACAGCTGTAGTGGATGAGGGCAGAAAGGAAGAGTAAATAAAATTGCATATTCAAAAAATTAATTCAGCAAAAGTTTTGTGCATATTACGGAAATATAATTGTACTGATGAAATCTTTGTTCACAGTTTTTGCGGTTTTGACATCTCTGGCCAGCGCATGCCAGGTAGGCCCATATGGCATTTTGGAAGAGCGTGAACGCGCCCAGATCATTGATGATGTCCTACAGGATCGCCTGGATAATCTTTTACCGGAGCTGATGGCGCGGGAGGGCATCGATATGTGGGTTATCATTTCGAGGGAGTATAATGAGGACCCTGTCCTCAAGACCATGCTGCCCAGTTCGTGGCTGTCGGCGAGACGCCGGACAATTTTTGTTTTTTACAAACCTGAAGCCGGGGAAATTGAAAAGATTGCGATTGCGCGTTATGACGTGGGAAGGCTTCTCAAAGGTGCTTGGGATCTCGATGTCTATACTGATCAATGGGAAGCATTGATGGATATCATTGAAGATCGTGACCCCCGGAATATCGGGGTGAATATTTCAGGTGATTTCGGCCTTGCAGACGGTATTGTCTATACCGAATACACCACATTTATGGAGAAACTTCCAAGTGTGTATCATGACCGTGTGGTGTCCGGCGAACGCCTGGCCATTGCCTGGCTGGAAACGCGAACCGACAAAGAATTAACACTCTACAGGGATGTTTGTCGCATTGGTCACGCTATTCTCGATGAGGCATTTTCATCGAAGGTCATTGTACCGGGGAAAACATCCACCGATGATGTGGTGTGGTGGCTGCGCCAAAGGGTGACGGAGCTTGGTCTTCAGACATGGTTTCATCCCACTGTCTCCATCCAGCGCCAGGACACCGAAAAATTTGATCATTTGAGGAGCTTTTCAAAGCGACCAGGGCGACAGGTTATTCTGAAAGGCGATTTGCTTCATGTCGATTTTGGCGTCACGTACCTGCGTTTGAATTCTGATCAGCAGCAGCATTTCTATGTTCTCAGGGATGATGAGGACAACCTTCCGGGTTGGCTTGATAAAGCATTTGCGCGGTCCAACAGGTTACAGGATATCCTGACAGATCAATTTCAATTGGGCCGTACGGGTAACGAGATATTGGCCAAAGCCCTGGAAAACGCTGAAAAGGAAGGATTGAAGGCGAGCATTTACACGCATCCGATCGGCATTCACGGACATGCTGCAGGGCCGACGATAGGCCTCTGGGACCAGCAAGATGGCGTCAATGGCAGGGGAGATTACCCTATGTACTATAATACTGCATACTCCATTGAATTGAACACAGCCAGCGAAATCCCCCAGTGGAACAAGATCATTCGGATCATGCTCGAGGAGAACGGGTATTTTGATGAAAAGGGATTTCATTATTTTGACGGCAGGCAGATGGCGGTCAAGACAATCCCAAGATCAAGATAATTCACTGAAAATCCTGTGAAGGTTCCATTTTATTGTGAACTTCGTCCTTTAAATGAGCAGTTTATCCATGAAACATAAATTATGCCTGTTGCCGCTGGTCCTACTCTGGCTGGTGCAATGCAAGGATGAAAAACAAATTATCCCAATGGAAAACGTGATCAAGCACGCCCAATTCACTTCGCGTTTTGTGGCCCCACGTGATATCGATGTCTGGCTGCCACCTGGTTACGAGGAGAACCCGGAAACCCGGTATCCGGTCATTTACATGCACGACGGTCAAATGCTTTTTGATCCCGCTAATTGTTGGAATAAGCAAGCCTGGGAAGTTGATTCGGTGATGACGAGATTGATAGATAAAGGCCGCGTTGAGCCGGCCATCATTGTCGGCATATGGAGTACACACAAGAGGTTCCTGGAATATATGCCGTACAGGCCATTGCAAAAAATGACAGCTGAGGAGCAGACGGATTTTTATAAAATCGAGCACGGACGTCCCCTGTCAGATTACTATCTCAGTTTTATCGTGTCGGATCTGAAACCTTTTATCGATACCACCTACAGGGTGAAGACTGACAGGGACAACACCTATATCATAGGGTCAAGCATGGGCGCACTTATTTCTGCCTATGCCATATCCTTGTATCCCAACATATTCGGAGGTGCCGGGTGTGTGTCTACACACTGGCCCGGGCATGTCGATGCTGAAACTGATGTTTCAGCCTTCCTTGTTGATTATTTCAGCGAGAATCTTCCTCCAGCCGGGGATCATAAGATTTACTTTGATCATGGGACAAAAGGGCTCGATGCGCGGTATGAAGTACCGCAAAACAGAATGGATGAGCAGATGAAGGCCAAAGGCTATGTGCAGGGTAAGGATTGGATGACACGCAAATTCAAAGGCCATGACCATAATGAGGTCTTCTGGCGTCAGCGCGTAGCCGTTCCGCTGGAGTTCTTCCTGGGGAAGGTGTCTGGATGAGACTCTGAGATTTCGAGACGACGAGATTCAGAGATATCTAGTTTCTAGTCCCGACGACCGCCGTCAGCCATAGCCTATGGCGGAGGCTGCAAGGCAATGCCTTGTCGAGGATGCTCGATTTCACGCTTTGCATGAACATCGGCATATCTAGTTTCTAGTTTTTAGTTTTTCTCAAAACGTCGTTTGGTTACCGAATATCTCGAAGTCTCGAATTCTCGAAGTCAATAAATCAGGCAAAGCCCTATGATTTAACTTTACCGCGTTCCACGAGGCTGGGATCATCACTCAACAACTGCCTGAGTATATTCTTGTCGAGGGCATCGGTCAGGATGATCTGTTTGACATAGGTGGGTGATTTTTTATTTTTCTTTTTGGCTTTTTTCAGGCGTTTTTCAAGGGATGAGACCTTGTCTTTAAGTGCACCTGACTCTGCATCGCTGAGTTTTGCGAATGATGAATGATCGCGGCCAGATCTGAGTGAGGCTATTTCAGATTCCAGGGATGCCACCTTTTTTTTCCATTGTTGCAATTCTTCTGTTCCATTTCCCGTAGATGTCTGGATGGAATCGATCTGTTGCTTAAGGCTGTTGATCTGCATATCCTTCGTCTTGATCAGGACGGACACATCTTCTTTATAGCCCTGGAATTCACTGACAAGTTTTTCAAGAATGCGCTTGTTGAGTTTTGCGTCGTTAATGTTCTTTGACGTATTGCGCATGTCATACCTGTATAAAAGGTAGACAAAGAGTCCTCCAAGGAGGGCAGAAAGGGTGTAAAAGAGTAGATCCAAACCACTCATTATTAAGAGTATCAAACTCTAAGTTAAGATTTCAGGGTGACAGGGAAAAGAAATTCAAAGTAAAACAACTGACAAATGGGATGATTGTCTTCATATTATAACAATCGATGAATTTTGCTCCAAAGCACCTGTAGATAAATAGGTTGAAAATCAGATTATATTAAAGCTCCAAGACTCAAGAAACATGAAAAGCAATTCCGTGCCGGGGGCATTGTGCGAATTGGAGATCATATTCTGAATGACAGCAATATGTATGACGAAGTTGGGTGGATGTATTGCTCCAGGTTAAAAAATTATTGTAACCTTTCAATTTGAGCACCGTATTATTAACGAAAACTGATCGAAATCCGGATGCTGACAGATGAAAAGATTATGGCGCAGGTGGTGAGTGGCGATATTCACAAGACTGCAATGCTCTTTGAGAGGTACCATGTAAAGTTGTATAACTACTACTGCCACAGCCTGATGGATGAATCGCTGAGCAAGGATCTGACGCAAAATGTGTTTGAAAAGATCATCAAGTACCGCAACAGCTATCGTGAAGAAAACTGCTTCAGCGCCTGGATGTTCCGCATTGCAAACAATGTGATGTACGATCATTTTCGCAAGGAAAAATCGATTCGGAAAAGAAACGAAGGCCATTACATGAGCACCGACCAGTTTGTCAACCCCAATGAAAAGTTGGAAAAAGAGGAGCAAAAGAAGCTTCTGCATCAGGCCATCAGTCAGTTGGCCCCCGACCAGCGCGAGATCATATGGTTGTCGCGCTTCGAAAAGATGAAGTATGTACAGATCGCTGAGATGATGAATTCTACAGAGTCGGCTGTCAAAGTAAAGGTCCATAGGGCCATGAAAAAATTAAAAGAACTCTACTTGAAACTTGAAGCAACATGAGTAATTCAGTTTGGGAAAATAAAATTATCGACCTGCTTAACGGAGAGCTGTCTGAAGTGGAAGCGCATGAGGTTCGACAGGCTATAGCCGAAGACTCCGCGGCCTTTGAATGTTACAAACACTTCGTGAATGTGAATGCACAGTTGGACAGGATGGAACAGGTGCAGCCACCGCTTGGGCTTAAAGATGATTTTTACCAGTTTCTCAATACATACGATACCGGAACAACAGGTTCGCATAAAGGCGAGCGGCGATTACCGGTTGGATTGATGCGTCGCGCGGCCATAGGCGTCCTCCTGATCGCGGTGGGCTTGTTGTTTGGAATCAATATTGTCCAAAAGGGGAAGATCAGTGGCTTGAACAGTGAAATCGGGCATATGGAATCTAAAATGTTTGCCCTGCTTGAAAATGAATCTGTCGGTGATCGGATCAAGGCTGTCAGCATGGGTTCTGATCTGCCCATACGTGATAACAGGGTTCAGGATGCTCTCGTCCGGGCAATGATCAATGATGAGAGTGGCCATGTCCGCCTTGCGGCTGTTGATGCCCTCTCGGCATTTATAGAAAACGAAGCCGTGCGAACGGCCATGGTACGCGCTCTGGGTTCTGAAAAGGATCCGGCCGTTCAGATCGCCCTCATCAATGCTTTGTCGCAGACAAGAGATGAGAAGTTCATTGACGATCTGGACAGATTGATTGAAAGTGATGAGACTTTGGATTTTGTGCGCCAGGAAGCACATCTTGGAAAGATTAAATTGATAAATACCTAAATCCTAATACAATGAAAAAAATTCTACTTCTGATAATTTTGTCTATAACCCTTTGTGAATGGAGCGTTTTGGCGCAGACCACACACACCTTTAAGCCCAATGCGAAAAAAGTGACCATCACGGGTATTGACGCTCTGGTGATTGAAGGCATCAGCGGCACAGATATTGTCATTGAATCTGACTACGAGCAGAAAGCCAAAGCACCTGAAAGAGCTTCGGGACTGAAACTGATGACATCGACGGGCACCCAGGATAATTCGGGTCTCGGACTTGCCATCAAAAACAATAAGGATGGCGTATTGATACAAAAGATTGAATCCAATTGCGGAGGAGAAGAATCCTACACCATCAGGATCCCATCTTCGTATAATATCAAATTCGACCATTCATCCTATACTGGTGAATATGTCAGGATATCCGGTATTTCCGGGGAAATTGACATCACGGCCAACTACAACGATGTGCTTCTTGAGGATGTCACGGGACCTATGGCTGTCAAAACGGTTTATGGCTCAATAGAGGTTATTCTCGACAATATCTCACAAGACGGCTCGCTGTCTTTTTATTCCGTGTACGAATATGTTGATCTAAAAATTCCATCAAATCTCAAGGCCAATGTCAGCCTTAAAGCGACCTATGGCCAGATCTACAGCAACTGTGATATAGCCATTGACAAAGATGAGGATGGATGGAAACAAATTACAACGAGCAAAGTGAAGGGTGTCCTGAACGGTGGCGGGGTTGACCTGATCGCCAAATCAGCCTACGAGAACGTATACCTCAGAAGCTATTGATTTCACTCAAACCTGACCCAATGAAACATTTCATTTTTTTTCTTCTTGCCATGGTGTGGATATCAGTGAACCTCCATGGGCAGAAAAACATAACAAAAGCCTTCAGCACAAAGGGAGTTCAGAAAGTGCAACTCGACCTTCAATATGCCAATGCGGACATCTCATTCTATGATGGTGAGGAGGTCAAACTGACAGCTGAAATAAATCTCAACGGCTCATTTTCCGCAGATATATTGAACATCACTGAAGAAAAAAGCGGAAATATCCTGGAAATCTGGACGAAAGCCGATCTCATGCATGAATGGGGCCATTACCTGAAATCGGA
>JBFKJL010000067.1:0-10478 GCA_041631795.1 Saprospiraceae bacterium
TCCAAGAGGCAAAACCTATATGCATTCAACCAGGGAGGAATGAGCCGGGGATGCGGGATTGATTCTGATCGATACAGAGATATTAAGGCTTGATGTACAACCATGCCAGGTTCTGATTTAATCAGAAAGTTTATATATTTATTTTTTTTAATATTTAGCGGCTCATATGGCGTCGAAAAAGGACAGGAAAAAAAGCAAAAAAAAGCTATCTCCTCAAAAGTTAAAAAAGGCCGAACTCAAAAAAAAGAGCTCGATCCGGCGTTTGAAACTGGGGAAAACAAACATGGTTTTTCTGGTCGTTGTCCTTTTCATCACTTCCATCAGTTTTTTACCCTCGCTTCAAAATGGATTCGTTTACTGGGATGATGACAGAAATTTTCTTGAAAATGAGTTGATCACCACTTTGAATGATCAGAATTTTTGGGAAAACACAGCAAAAATTTTTAAATCCCATGTCATTGGCGGTTACAATCCCCTCACGATATGGACTTTCGCCCTTGAAAAGAAGTTTTTTGGCTATGAGCAACCGTTTTACTGGCATTTGAATAACCTGTTGCTTCATTTGCTGGCCACTGGTTTCGTTTTTCTCATTGGCATTAGGTTGAAGCTGGGGACCTTTGGGGCATTTGTCCTGGCCGCCCTGTTTGGGTTTCACCCCATGCGTGTGGAATCCGTTGCCTGGGTGACAGAGCGGAAAGACGTCCTTTTTGGGTCATTTTACCTGATCGCCATGTATTACTATATTAAGGGTAAGCAGGAAGGCATGTCGCGCAAAGTCCTGGTCATTATATGGCTGAGCTTTGTCATTTCACTTTTTTCGAAGATCCAGGCCGTCATCCTGCCCGTCACATTTGTGTTTATTGACTATTATCTCACCGGCCGCCTGGTTTGGAAAAGCATTTTGAAAAAATGGCCCTTTTTCCTGGCGTCGTTTGCATTTGGATTACTGGGCATTTATTTCTTGAGGCAACAAGGGTCACTGGACACCAATGAAAATTACAATTTTATCCAACGGATCTTCATCGGTGGGTATTCGTTGTTGGTCTACTATATAAAATCCATGGTGCCCTACCGTCTTTCACCCCTTTATCCTTATCCGGGTCAGTTCCCCTGGTATTTTTATCCATCGGTTATAAGTTTTGTGGCCACCCTTTGGCTCTTATGGTATTCCTATGTCAAAAAATGGAAAGTCTGGTTTTTTGGCATAGGCATGTTTTTTACAAATGTGGTTCTCTTGCTTCAGATCCTTGGGGCGGGCCAGGGATTCCTTGCTGACAGGTTTACTTATATCGCGTATTTCGGCCTGTTTTTTATTATTGCCTACTACACTGACCAGTTTTTAACTAAAAATCAAAATCTCAAATATCCTGTTTATGGATTTGCAGGAGCCGTCATTTTGATTTTTGCTTCCATGACATTCCAGCAAACAAAAATATGGGAAAACAGTGCTACCTTATGGACCCATGTCCTGAAATACTACAATAAAACAACCTTGCCATTTGGCAACAGGGCTAATTATTACAGAGACCAGGGGAAGATCCCCGAAGCGCTCAGGGATTATTCCAGTGTCATCAGGCTTAAGCCCCTGGAACCTGCCCCTTACAATTCAAGGGGCCGGTTGTATTTTAATTTTAACCACAGGGATTCCCTTTCCAAAGCCCTTGTTGATTATTCGAAAGCAATAGAACTCGATCCAGATAATGCTGAATACGTGGTGAACCGTGGGGCGACATATGCCAAATTGGGCAATATGCAGGGGGCCCTTGAAGACTTTTCCAGGGCACTGCAGTTGAATCCTTCTTTTGCCAACATATACCTGAACCGTTCCGTCATCTACAATCAAGGGGGCAATTGGAGCGCGGCTCTTGCAGACATCGACAAATATCTCGAACTAAAACCGGCCATGCCCGACATGTGGTATGAGAAAGGTCGGCTTCACAATATTCTCAACGATGCCGAAAGTGGTATTCAGGCCCTTAACAGGGCAATTGCTATGAATGGGCGCAAAGGCATTTATTACTATGAAAGAGCTAAATCAAATTACATGTTAAGACGTTTTGATCAGGCAAAACAAGATATCAACACGGCCACACAATTGGGCCACCAGGGAGACCCAAGTGTCATTAACAGGATCTTAAATACTATGAATTGAAATTATCCATCATCATCCCCGCCTATAATGAAGAAGCCACACTGGAAAAGATTGTGGATGCTGTTCGATCAGTGAAGTTAATGAATGACATCACCAAGGAAATCATCATTGTGAATGACTGTTCGTCTGATGGAACAGCGCGTGTCATTGATAAAATTGTGGCTGATGACACCTCCATTGTTTCCGTGAGCCATGAGGTCAACAAGGGTAAGGGGGCTGCTTTGCATTCGGGCATTGCCTCAGCCACGGGAGATTTCCTGATCGTGCAGGATGCAGATCTTGAATACGATCCAAATGAATACAACCTTCTGCTGAAACCGATCCTCGATGGCTTTGCAGATGTGGTCTATGGCAGTCGTTTTTTAAGCGGAAAACCGCATCGCATCCTGTTTTTCTGGCATACAGCAGGCAATAAGTTCCTGACTTTTTTATCTAATGCTTTTTCCAATCTGAATCTCTCGGACATGGAAACCTGTTACAAGCTGTTTAAAACACCCATCATTAAATCCCTCAAGCTCAAGGAAAAACGTTTTGGTTTTGAACCGGAAGTGACTGCAAAAATCGCACGCATTAAGGGAATTCGCATTTACGAAGTCGGCATTTCATATTATGGCAGGACATATGAAGAGGGCAAGAAGATCAATTGGAAGGACGGGTTTCGCGCGCTTTATTGTATTCTCAAATACAACCTATGAGTAAAGGATTCGTTTTTCCTGATATTGATGCCATAGGTATTGAGACCCTGGACGCCATTTCTGTGGCTCACAGGTTTAACAAATGGATGTTTGAAACGATAGAGAGCCATTGTTCAGGGAAGATCCTTGAGATCGGTAGCGGTATAGGGAATATTTCAAAGCATTTCATTGAAGGCAATTATGACATTACGATGTCAGATATTCGAGATAATTACTGCTCAGCCTTGAAGGAGAGTTTTCCCCTTCATGCGGACAGGGTTCACAACCTTGACCTGGCGCATCCCGAGTTTGAATCAATATACACTGAGCAACTTGAAAAATATGACACTGTTTTTGCCCTCAATGTCATCGAGCATATCCGCGATGACCGATCGGCGATTGCCAACAGTAAAAAGCTGCTTAGGCCGGGAGGTCGGCTTATTATCCTGGTGCCAGCGTTTAACCTGTTATACAATTCTTTTGACGAGGCGCTGGAGCATTACAGGAGATATACCCGCAAGACTCTTGAAGGTATAATGCGTCCGCACATGCAAGTGGTCACCTCGCATTATTTCAATGCTTTTGGAATAGCCGGGTGGATTGTCAGTGGAGGGATTTTAAAGAAAAAAGCCATACCTGTGGGACAAATGCGTTTTTACGACAGGCTCCTGCCTGTAGCAAAATGCATCGACAGGCTAATTTTCAATGCCTTCGGCCTTTCGGTGATATGCGTTTCAAGGAAAATTTCCGATTAAAGATCTAGGATGTCCGGGCTCATACCCATCGCGGAAAATCCACCATCGTGGTAGAGATTTTGCATGGTGACCATTTTTGTGAGGTCCGAAAACATAACCACACAATAATCGGCACAGGCTTCAGCGCTGGCATTCCCGAGTGGCGACATTTTATCGGCATACCCAAAGAATTCCTGGAAGCCTTTGACCCCGCTTCCAGCTGTGGTGACTGTGGGTGACTGGCTGATCGTATTGACCCGTACTTTCTTCTTTTTGGCGTAGTGATAGCCAAAACTTCGGGCAAACGATTCAAGAAGCGCCTTCGATTCAGCCATTTCGCTGTAATCTGGAAAGGTTCTTTGGGCGGCAATATAGCTTAGGGCGACAATTGACCCATGCTCATTCATCGCATCCTTTTGATAGGCCACCTGCATCAGTTTATGAAAAGAAATGGCTGAGATGTCAAAAGTCTTGAGCATCCAGTCGTATTTCACATTTGTGTAGTCGCGTTTTTTACGCACATTGAGGGACATGCCTATGGAATGAAGGATAAAATCAACAGGGCCGCCAAGGATCTCCAGGGACTGTTCGATCAGCTGTTCGAGATCCTCACCAGAGGTGGCGTCTGCTGGAATGACCTGGGCATGCACTTGTTCTGCCAGTGAATGAATGGCCCCCATGCGCAATGCCACTGGGGCATTTGTCAGGACGAGCTGGGCCCCTTCATCGTGGGCGCGTAATGCGACTTGCCAGGCTATTGACTTGTCATCAAGAGCACCAAAGATGATGCCCTTCTTTCCTTTTAATAATCCGTATCCCATTGTTCCTTTTTTGTGCAAATATAAAATCTCTGGAAAATCTCCCGGGGCTCTTTCAAATTATCCCATAAAAAAAGGGTGAACAGGGAGTTCACCCGGCAGGAATTTTATTTTTAAAGATATGGATCTGAAACAGAGCTTTGAGCATATTTGCTTTCGTGACCCGATATTTTTATTTCCAATGTGTTGTTGTAAATCTCTTCAAAAGAGCTATTACCTTTTATCAAATCTAACGGGTCCCGACCCATAACTGTTCCTGGTTTTTAGTGCTGAAAATGAATCATTTTCAGCTGCAGTCTGGTCTGGTGGACTCATAATTGACAATTTTTTAATTCATTTTAAATATATAATTCATTTGTCATTTATACAAATAAAACCCCTATAATTTTTTACAATTTTTTCGAACAATGCTTTCTTCTGTCAATGCCGGCAATGACAAAATATATCGATTCCAGGAGGAATGTCCCGGTTCAGTGAAATCAGCGTGCCTCCGTGATGAGTTCACGTGCATTTTCAATGGCATAGGCTGATGGGGGATCACCGCTGAGCATCATGGCAATTTCAGTGATCCTTTCTTCGCCATTGAGGTTTTTAACGTATGTGAGGGTCTTTCCTTTGGACTCTTCCTTATAGACCTTGAAGTGCTTATCTGCCCGGGCTGACACCTGTGGCGAGTGGGTGATTGCCAGGATCTGGTGAGGCTGGGCCAGGGATTTCAGGATGTCTCCCATTCTTTGCGCCACTTCACCCGATACCCCGGTATCGATTTCATCAAAAATCATGGTTGGCATTTCAACTGCACCGGCTACGCTGGCTTTAAGCGCAAGCATAAGCCTTGATTTTTCACCTCCAGATGCAATTTTTCGAATGGGAAGAGGCATACTCCCTTTATTGGGAGAAAATAAAATCTCAATATTTTCAAGACCAAATACATTCAATTCAGCAGCGGGTTTGATATCGATATGTATAGATGCCGCGGGCATGGCGAGGGATTGAAGCGAGCCATGAATATCCTTTTCGACCTGGCTGCGGATTTTCATCCTTTTTTGAGATAATTCTTTGGCAAGGACGTGCAATTCGTCCAGCAGTCTTTGGGTCTTTTGCTCAAGCTGGGCAATAGAATCTGTGAGGCTTGTATATCCCTCCAGTTGGCTTTCAAGTTTCCCCATGATCTCAATCAATCCTGCTGTATCCCGCGCCTGGTGTTTTTGTTCCAGCTTGTAGATCTGGTCGAGGCGTTCCCTAAGTTCTTCTTCCGCCCGGGGGTCCATTTCTGCCGTGTTAATGATCCGTCGGATTTTTTGCTGGAGATCACTGATGAGTTCTTCCATCTCGATAAATGTAGAGACCCCGTCGCGGACCAATGGATCCATATCAGCCAAAGCCTCCCACCGGTTGCGCAACTGCCTAATGACATCTTTGATGCTTTGCTCTGACTGATCCAGCACATGTTCTGTTTCTTCCATGGTGTTGATGATCTCAGAAGAATTCTCAAGTTTTTTGAGGTGCGCTTCTTTGGTTTCCTTTTCATCCGGCTGAATGTCAGCTTCCAGCAATTCTTCCAGTTGAAAAGCCACAAAGTCTTTCTCTTTGAGATTCCTGGCAGCATCTTCTTTGAGACCGGCCAATCGTTTCTGGGCATTCCTGAATGTGTTAAACAAAGACTTGTAGGTATTGTAGAGGGCGCTGGTGCCCGCCAGGGCATCGAGCATGCGCACCTGGAAATCGGACGTTTGAATTTCCAGGATCTGAAACTGTTGGTTCAGGTCTATGAGTTCCTCGTTGATGGCCTGCATGACTGACAAGTTCACCGGCGTGTCGTTGACAAAAGCCCTGGATTTACCGGTATGGGAAATTTCCCTGCGCAAGATCAATTCAACGTCTTTATCCAGATCATTTCTATCCAGGAAATCATCTAATGTAGAGGGGTAATCTACAAAAACAGCCTCAATGATACATTTTCTTGTTTTGTCATTGAGCACCAGGCTGTCTGCCCGCTTTCCCATGACGAGAGACAACGCCCCAAGAAGGATGGACTTTCCCGCCCCGGTTTCACCAGTAATAATGTTCAGGCCTTTATCAAAAGTGAGATCAATTTCATGGATAATGGCATAGTTATCTACCCGGAGAGATTTCAGCATAGCCCTGCTAGGAATTAAAGTTCTTCATGACTTCTTTACCGATAGATTGTGCCCACTTCACTTCCTGACCCTCAGTGGAAGGCAGGTTGAAAGCAATCAGGAAAACGTATTCATTGGAAATGCGCCAAATATACCTGCTCAATTCAAAATTGTAAGCACCGTCATCACCCATGCCGGAAAAGTCCTTATACCTGTACCCTGCTGAACCATCAATGCTCTGTTCGCCGGCGGTTTTCTTTGCATCTACAAACGCGATCGCCCAATCAGGAAATTCATGCGGGACAGGGTTGACCTGAACCTGGACAAGAACACCTGAATTGGGGGCTCCTTCGTGCTCCCACCTGAAAAAACAGGATCGTGCATGAGGGGAGGTTGCGCTTGAGCCGTCCTTGACTGATATTGTTCCCGCATTGACACCCAAAACCTTGCCCAGGAATTCAGGCGTCACGAGGGCGCAGGCATTCGGCGGAATGGGATTGTTATTGGCATCACGCTTGATGATTTCGGGTGCTGACCTTGTTTGATTCTCAGGAGCATTTGGGTCAACAAGTCCAATGGTGTTGCCTTCTTTTCCTGCCTTGCGCATCTCGGTTTCAGGTGATTGAACGCTGCCTGCAGTGTTTTCGGAAGGTGTGGATACCGTTTCATGATCATGATCGTGAGTGCTGTGGTCATGGCCATCGTGGTCATGATGACCCTGGACTTCATCGGTTTCAGCTACATGGTCTGCAGCCTTTACCTGCTGACCATTGTCTGACCTGCATGCTGAAAAACTGATGAATACCATGGCACAGAGAGAGAGAAGAAAGATTCTATTGTTATATTTCATGTGATTCATTTGTAGGGCCAAAATTAATCCATTCGCTTATGATATTAAAGTATGCCCATGTATTTATGAAAACTATAAGAATCTGTAGAGAGAAGATCACGGATGGTAAAGCTTGCTGACTCTCGTTTGCCAGGTGATGTGAAGACCTGGGAGAATTTAATCGCAAGGCTTGTTGAAAAAAAAGTCAACAAGGGTATTCAAGACACCGTGATCACAACATAGGTGCTTTCAGTGCAGGATCCGAATGAAGTATTGATAATAAATTGAATTTAAATCTTAACTTTTACGTTTTAATACAAAAACTTATAAAAATGAATCCAATACTCATTGCTCCAATTATATTCTTTTCATTGATCATACTTTCCATGGGATTATTTACCATAAAGCAACAGACTTCCGGGATCGTGGAACGCCTCGGCAAATTTCATTCTGTCAGGGGGCCGGGACTCCACTTTAAGATTCCAATCATCGACCGGCTTTCCGGAAAGATCAACCTGAAAACCCAGCAGCTCGATGTTATGGTTGAAACAAAAACTTTTGATGACGTCTTTGTGAAGCTCAAGGTATCTGTTCAGTTTTTAGTCCTAAGGGATAAGATATACGATGCCTTCTACAAATTGGAAAACCCCCACGATCAAATCACGTCCTACATCTTTGATGTGGTCAGGGCAGAAGTGCCAAAGATGAAACTCGATGATGTTTTTGTCAAAAAGGATGACATCGCCATAGCCATCAAAAGGGAACTGCAGGAGGCCATGAATGACTACGGATATGATATTGTAAAGGCACTTGTCACGGATATCGATCCTGACTTACAGGTCAAGGAAGCCATGAACAGGATCAATGCTGCGGAGCGCGAAAAAATTGCTGCTGAATATGAAGGAGAGGCTGAACGTATCAGGATTGTGGCCAAAGCCAAGGCAGAAGCTGAAAGCAAGCGCCTTCAGGGACAGGGCATTGCGGATCAGAGACGCGAAATTGCCAAAGGCCTCGAAGACAGTGTTGAGGTATTGAATAACGTTGGCATCAATTCCCAGGAAGCGTCTGCTCTAATCGTCGTGACCCAGCACTACGACACTATGCAATCAATGGGTGAGAATTCGAACAGCAACCTCATTCTTCTTCCCAATACGCCGACAGCAGGGTCTGATATGCTCACACAGATGGTGACTTCATTTACCGCATCTCAAAAAATCGGTGAAGAAATGAAAAAGCAGAATCAGGTCAAGAAAATTGATCGCAAATAGGCTGATGCCCAAGTCATATTGGGGGGATTGTCCATGTGGCTTCTATTAAAGGCAACTCATGCAGCACTGGTATTTGACAACAGCCATTCTTTTTACACTGATTGTAAAACTTGATGGTCAGGCCGTCGAAGGCCGCCTTCTCGGCTCCTGGAGTGAGCCTGCTCTTATACCCTCTTTTGCTTACAATAACACTTATAACGAGGTGTGGGGCCTGAACACGGCGGGAAGAGAATACGCTATTCTGGGTTCCACGGCCGGCACTCATATTATCGACATCACAAAGCCAGCGATTCCAAAGCAAGCCTTTCTTATTGAGGGTGGCACCACCGGTGGCGTTATTGTCCACAGGGACTTCCATGATTACGGCGGGTACTTGTATGCAGTGGCAGATGAAGGGGCGGAATCAACCCTTCAGATCATAGATCTGGCCATGTTGCCTGACACCATTGAAATCGTGTACGATTCTCAACAGTATATCAGGAGGGCTCACAATATATTTATTGACGACAATCGTGGCTATCTGTATGCTTGCACCACGGCGGGAGCAGAACTTGGGTTTGCGCCATTGCGTATATTTGACCTGGCAGATCCCACTGCCCCAACACCCGTTGGATCCTACAGCAGGTTTGGTGACCTCAATGTCAGCCAGGTTCATGATGCTTATGTTCGTAATGATATCGCATTTCTTAATTGTGGGCCCCATGGTTTGGCCATTGTGGATTTTACTGATAAAGCCCATCCTGTACCCATTGCCACACTCAGGCCGTCAGAATACCCGCAATCGGGATACAATCATTCCGGATGGCCCGACGAAACGGGCAGGTATTATTTTATGGCGGACGAAACCTGGGGGATGGATATGAAAGTTCTGGATTTGATTGCCTTGCCGGACATCACCATTGTCGATACCATAGATGCCGGTTCTGCTTCGACCTTCAGTATTGCCCACAACCAGATCGTCAAAGACGATTACTTGTACTGCGCTTACTATTACGACGGCCTGCAAGTTTATGATATATCTGATATGGCGGACATCAAACGGGTCATGTATTACACAACATCAGCCATCCCGCACCGACAGTCCTATGAAGGGGCGTGGGGTGTTTACCCATTTCTTGAATCGGGAAATATTCTCGTTTCCGACATGCAAGAGGGCCTTTTTATCATAGCGCCTCCGGGGACTGTTTCCGCCGCCAAGGACCAGTATGCCAGGACAAAAACACCATCTGTTTTTCCCAATCCGAATGCCGGTCAATTCACTATTTCCGGGGATGTCGATGCAGGTCACCGTCTCCTGATCCACACCCTTTCAGGTCAACTGATGTATGATCTTCCTGTAAGTAAAGGCTATGATCTCCAGCTCGGGGACGGGTATTATATCCTTACAATTGCCGGTGCGGCATGCACCCAATCTCAACCTTTGATCGTGAAAAGAAATGAATAGCAAATGGAGCGTATTCATATTGACTTTATGGGTGACCACCGGGATGGGCCAACCGGTTTCCGGACTGGATACCCTGGATTATTTTATTGACCAGCAAGGTTCCGATTCGTCGGTTTACAGGATTTATACACTTGGTGATATCAGGGACAGCATCACTTTTTCAGATACAACCCTCAACGGATTTGACACTTATGCGCCCGACAAGGTATTTGATCAGGCGACCTATAACCTGGGCAACCTTGGTTCTTCCGGTTACCCTGTCATGTACAAACTCAACCCCCGAGTTTTAGAGGATATTGGGTTTCACCAGTATGATCTCAACTCCCTGACTCTTGAGGACTTCCGGTACTTTGCGGTCAACAGGCCATTCAACGACCTTTATTTCACTCCTTTGGCCGGTCAGCAGAATTTTCTTGTTAAAGCCACTTTTGCCAGGTCA
>JBFKJL010000068.1:0-10463 GCA_041631795.1 Saprospiraceae bacterium
AGGTTTGGTCGTCCTTGTCACAGACGGGTGCTGGCGACAATTATGCCCTCGCTTTAAACTCACAGTCCCAGGCGCTATATGTCAATCAGGTCATTTCTGCATTAAAGGATCAAAAGACATTCCCGGCTGTCGCCGCTATTTTGTTGGACCACCTGAAAGACATTCAATCTGCTGCCGGACTCCAGGACCTGGAGAATGGCAACTCTTTTGGCGGTTACCTGGCCAGGGAAATACAGCTTTTTATCAGTCAGCCTGCCGAATACACCCTGCCTACAAGGACTTCGATGCCGCCGGGATCACCTATTGGCTGTGACAGTGCGTTTTAAGAAATAACACCTTGTATGCCTCTTTGACAATAGGTCAAAAAAACACATTAAATATTCTTTATATACATTTTTATATTTTGTATATCTAATATTTTTCAGTATTTTATTTATATAAATTAAAAAAAATATTTTTTTACAAAATATTGTTTTGTAGTTACAATAAGTATAATTTTGTATTGCAAATTTAAACTGTACCATATGTTTAGAAGAAGGTTTAGAAGAAAGTACGGCGTGCATGCATTGAATGTACCCGTTACGAGTACGCTCTAAAAGTCAGAGCGTGCACAATTAAGAAGTTCATTGTTGTGCCAGCCCATTTGGGTTGGCTTTTTTATTTCCGGGGTTTTATAACTTTATAGTGTCAAGGTCATCGATGCAACCGGAAAAGATCCAGATAGAATCCACCTGGAAGGAAGCCCTCTGGGACGAGTTCCAGAAGCCCTATTGGGAATCGCTCAGCCGTGCCCTTCACGAGGTAAAAGCCCAAGACAGGATCATTTATCCGCCCGGTGATCTCATATTCAACGCCTTTAACCTTACCCCTCTGGACAGGGTGCGGGTCGTCATCCTCGGTCAGGATCCCTATCACGGCCCGGGTGAAGCCATGGGTCTGTGCTTTTCAGTCCCCAAAAATATCCGGATCCCTCCTTCCCTGGTCAACATATTCAAGGAATTGAGAGACGATGTCGGTTGCACCATACCATCACATGGCGACCTGACCTCCTGGGCAAACCAGGGTGTTTTTCTTCTCAATGCCATGCTCACGGTTGAACACCGGACGCCCGGAGCTCACAAGAATATTGGCTGGCAGACCTTTACTGACGCCGTGATCAGGATTCTTTCAGAAAGGAAAGAAAACCTCGTCTTTCTCCTGTGGGGACGTTTTGCCCAGAGCAAACAACCCCTTATTGATGAATTCAGGCACTACGTCCTCACAGCCGCCCATCCTTCCCCACTTGCGAGGAATGCCTTTATGGGGTGTAAACATTTTTCAAGGACCAATGAAATTTTATTGAAACGTGGATTAAAACCAATAAATTGGCAGATAAATTAGACCATGATCAGAAAGTTTAAAACCTTGCTCTACCTCAGTGCCTTTCTCGGCATGACAGGCGTTATCCTCGGTGCCTTTGGCGCCCACCTTTTATCATCACAGTTGGGTCCCGTCAGCATGAATGCCTTCAACACTGGCGTGGATTACCATCTCTTCCACGCTCTTGCCCTCCTGGCTACTGCGGTTATTTATTACAATACGAGAGTCCGTGGATTTTACTATATCGGCCTTCTTTTCTTCCTGGGCATCCTGCTCTTTTCCGGCAGCCTGTACATTCTCTCCATGAAACAGCTCTTTAATATTGGTGAGCCTGGTTTACTGGGTCTTGTCACCCCTTTCGGTGGTCTTATTCTCATTGGGGCCTGGGTCTCCATCTTTGGGACAGCCATGAAATTGAAGGCGCTGGATTAAAATAAATTCATTACATTAGAATATCAATTTTCAGAAAACCTAAGACAATACATTATGAAAAAGTTTCTACCATTCATCCTCCTGATTTTCTTGTTCACGAACACTGGCATAAGCCAATTCAACTTTGCAGCTGGAGCACAGTTGTTGTTTGATGGTTCCGTTTTCGGTATCCAGGGTAAGGCATTGTACACCGTCGATGACACATGGCGTGGTGCGGGGTCATTTACTCTCCACCTCGAAACCGGTGTGGATTGGACCATTGATCTTGACGCCCATTACATGGCTTTGGAGATCAATGACAACTTCAATCTCTCGCCCATGGCCGGTTTGGGCATAACAAGGTATGGTGTCGCGGGTTTCAGTGACACCGAAATCGGCATTAACCTGGGAGCTTTCATTGACTTCCCAGTGGGTGAAACCCTTACAGTTTATGTTGAACCCAAGATCAATCTGGGAGGATATGATTCCTTTGGCATTTCCGGAGGTGTCATGTTTTAAGATTAAGTAAGATCACTACACCAAAAACAGTAAAGCCCTTTGCCTGCGCATCGGGCTTTTTTCATGTCTTAACTTTCCACTAACGCCTATTAACATTCCATTACCGTCTTCCTCATAATTCTATCAACCTTAAAACACGGGATTATGAAAAAGACAAACATTACCCTGAGCACGATCATCGCATTTTTTATCGCCACTGCAATGTCCGCACAAATAGATGTCAAAGGCATGATAGGTATGTATACGACCCTTCCTGGGGTGTCAGGCCTTTCGGACAACATTATTGACCCAAGTCCCGTCACCCGGTTTACAGGAGGACTGGCCGTGGACATGCCCCTTGATCAAAACCTGACGCTGTCATCAGGCCTCTTCTACAGGCAAAAAGGCTTTGCTGTTTCAGAGCATATGAATGTCAATGTTCTCGGACTCAATGTTCCCGTTGGTGTTAAGGCAGTGACCGAAGTCAATATGATCGAAACACCTTTGATGATAAAATATAAAATGGATCAAATCAAAGGCATCATCCCATTTATTGCAGCCGGCCCCGGTGTCAGTTATGCCATGGACGGCCAGATCAAGACTAAAGCTTCAGCCATCATCGATGTCAATGTCGCCGAAATTCCACTGGAATTGTCCAGTGACGCGTATAACAGGTTTCAACTGATGGGAAATGTCACGGGAGGTGTGGATATCCCCTACGGCAACGGCTTGTTTTCAGCTGAATTGGGTTACGCACACAGCTTTACGCCATTCCTCTCAGACAACAATATCGTGGATGCCAATGTGAGGTACAATGGCCTGACATTCCAGGTGGGATATGGTATGAGATTCTAAAGAATAAAAGTATGGACAAGGGCTTCCCGGTACTGCCGGGAGGTCTTTTTTTAGTTGTCGGAATAAGTCAGGGGGATGGCGTCTTCATCGTCATCCTTGCGATTTTTCCACCAAAGAAAACCCAGTATGCCGACCAGCATATAGGGCATAGCCAGCATATAAAGGATCCCATTATTCAGGCCCCTGGCTTCTGTTCCGCCATCCTGGAGATTGGATTCGGCAGACATCCGGCACATCGGGCATTGCGCCAACATATCTGTACTGGCACATGCGATCAAAACAATCACAAGAATTCCTAGGATAAGCTTTTTCTTCATATTCAATGACATGGCATTAACATCAAATAATTGACTGGACCGCTGACGCAAACAAATAGCCATACCGGGAACACCCAGCGGGCCAGTTTCTTATGCTTTTCAAACTGGTTTGTAAAACCTTTGACAAAGGTAAATAAGATAAAGGGAAATATCACAGCAGCGGCGACAATATGCGCAATCAACAGCGTAAAATACACATATCTAATGACGCCCTCCTGGCAGTACGACACCGGATCATTACTGATATGATAAAGCACATACAGTATAAGGAATCCGGCTGAGAGTGCCATAGCTGTCATCATGGCCGTCTTGTGTTTCTCAATATTTTTCTTCTTGATCTGGATGAGTGCATAGATGAGCACAACTGCAACTATGGCATTGAGTATTGAATAGACAGCCGGCAAGCCTTTGGTCTCAAAAGGGAGATCCAGGGATATGCGACGCATTGCGACGACTGCCGCCAAAATGATCACTGTCAGCACGACGGCCCACCTGTTGAGCACTTTAGCTTGTTCGAGTTTCGGAGTGTATTCGCTCATTACTGATCTGATTTTCTGATACCTATGTCTTTTGGTTTTTTCCTTGGAATGACAACTGCCAGGTCCTCAATGATGGCATTATACACCTTTTCATTGATTCCCTGGTAATACTGCCGCACAGCTCCTGACGTATCAATGATAACAAAATCTGCGTCCTTGAAATAGCTCTTCACATTCTCAAATTCATCATCATACATTGACAGGTGATTGTCCGGGGCAATATCACTGTTTTCCCTGGCTTCATTACTCTGATGGAAGGCCACATACTGAAATGTATTTGAGGTCTGGAATTGGTCATTGATCTCGATCAAACGGGGGCTTTCGCTTTGGCCCGTTAAATCGAGCAGGGTTGTTTTGCCAATAAAAAGATTGCGCACTTCATCCTGGGTAATAAAGGCCCCGGAATTGACGGCAAGGGCACTGATATCTGCCTTTGGCGTCAGGTTGGCGACGGCCTCTTTGCGCCATTCCAGACCATATTTTAGAAACACCCAGGATATGGCTGGAAAGACAACCAGAACACAAAGAATCAAAAGTGTTTTAAATTTTTTCACTGTAGTCCATGAAAGATTGTAAAAAAAAAAAGCTGCCCGGGGGCAGCCATTATACTTTAATTTTTCCTGTTAACCGCATCGGGCCAGTTGTATTCCAGAAGCCCAATCTGGTCGGAGGTATCGGCTTTTGCCCTTTTTTCGACTTTTTCCCTGTCCTTATCCTTGATCAGATCCCTTCGTTTTTGCCAGTCATTGCCCTCATAGAAGAAAGCGATCACTGCCCAGACTAGTAACAACGTTGGCAGCAAAACTGTTTTGACAAATGCGGGAACTTCGTAGCGCATGTGCATGAATTCATCCACGATATAGTAGGCTTTCGTCAGGCTTAAAGCGATCATAACGATGCCTGTCAGGGCAACAGGCAGATAGAAGCCTTCGATGAGATGTCCCTTGCCCAGGAGGGCGATGAGGACTTCAATGATTGTGATCAAACCAAGAATGATGATGACCCTTAGAACGATAGACTTTGATTTTTCGTACGAATGATGTCCCATAGTCAGGATAGATTTTAAATTATATTAAATAGAATACAAGGAATACAAAGACCCATACCAGGTCCACGAAGTGCCAATAAAGTCCGATCTTTTCAACCATCTCATAACCGTTGCGCCGTTTGACATAAAGCCCTGTGGCCACATTAACCGCTATGATGATCAGGAATATCACACCTGAAAAGACGTGAAATCCGTGAAAACCTGTGATAAAGAAAAACAATGCTCCGAAAGCCCTAGGGCCGAATGAGAGTTCTTTCACAGCACCGGCATCAGGTCCTTCAAGAACTTTGTATTTCAGGTTATGCCACTCGCCGTCATGTTTGTGGATGAGGTAGGATTCACCGGGTGCAAATATGTCTCCAGCTTTTATGTCATGTCCATCTCCTTCAAGATATTCACCGTGTTCTGTATGCGTGCCAAAGGGATTGGTCGTGACCGTCATGTGTTCCTTCCCTATCAGTGTAGACCACTCCCACGCCTGGCATGACAGAAACCCGATACCGCCAAGAATGGTCAGGATCATCCATATGACAACACCATTCTTGTTTTCCCTTTGTCCTTCCTGAACAGCGCGTACCATTGTATATGAGCTGAACAACAGCACAAAGGTCATCAATGTTACAAAGAACAGGGGTTTATGATGGAATCCTCCGGGGAAGGTACTGAAAACAAAATCAGGGACCGGCCAGGAAGGCATACTCATCCTCAAAGTGCCATAAGCAATAAGGAACCCAGCGAAAGTGAAGGCATCAGACAAAAGGAAATACCACATCATGATCTTTCCATAGCTGGTCTTAAAAGGACTCTTTCCGCCTTCCCACAACTTTTCAGAATCCGCCGCTTGACTATGTACTAAAGTGTCTGCCATTAGAAATTAAGCTTGTTTCATGACTAATAAAAAAATAAAAAGATAGACCCAGAGAAAATCGACGTAGTGCCAGTAATGCAATACCAGTTCAAAACGCAATTTCCTTTTTGGACTTATGATAAAAGGCAACGAAAATGCATGGATCATAGCGACCACTATGGCAGCCACGCCTCCCAGCACATGCGCCGCATGTACACCTGTTATGAGGTAAAAGAAAGACCCGCTCACATTGGCCTTCAGATCAATGCCCATATTGAACAGTGCCGTCCAGCCTTCATATTGCAAAACCACAAAGGTCAGGCCCAGGATGAAACTCAAAACGAGAAGCGCCTTGTAAGGCCTTTCCCTGGATTGGATAAAGTTCCTGTATGACAGATGGAGGGTCACACTGCTTGCTAAAAGGACTGCAGTGCTCATATAAAATACGCCAGGCATTGTATATTCCAGCCAGTTGCCCGCTGCCTGTTTGACAATATAGGCACTGGTAAATGCTGCAAACATCATGGTGATGCTTGCAAAAGCGACCCATAAGGCGAACTTTTGCGGATGTATCCTGCTCCTGTACGGTGTTTGTATCGTTAAAGTCTTCATCATCCTAAAATGTATAACGTTAAAATGACAGGGAGATAAAAGAATGAACTGAACATCAAATTCAAGGCTTGTTTTCGTTCAGGCCTGAACTGAAACGCGATCCCAAAATAAGCGTAGACCAGGGTCACAACTACCACGGAAGTCAGTATCCAGAAGCTCAATTGAGCACCTGCGGCATTTGTGAATATGACAAGTGGAATAATACACATCGCATACAATGCGGAGTACATCCCTATATTTTGGTCAATGGTGCCTGATGAAGTGATGGGCAGCAACTTATATCCTGCATTCCGGTAGTCATCAAATGCCAAAACTCCTATGGCCCAAAAATGGGGGAATTGCCAGAAAAACTGGATCCCGAACAAGGTGAGTCCCAATAGGGTCAACTCACCGGATTGGACTGTTGTCCCGATCAATACCGGCAAGGCGCCCGGTATGGCTCCGACAGCCACTGATAGAGTTGAATAGCGCTTTAAAGGGGTATAAACAAATGCATACAGGATAAAAGCCAGCGTACCCAACAACACTGAGATCGGATTGGTCATCGCCAGGAAGAGCACACCGAGAACCAGCATAATTCCGCTGATCAGTATAGCCTCGGACACCTTCATCCTTCCGGCTGCCAGGGGCCTGTGTTTCGTTCTTTCCATCTCCTTGTCATACTCCCTTTCAAGCACCTGGTTGATGCCATTTGAGGCGAAAGTGATGAAAAAACCTCCCAGTACCAGGCAGAGGAATGTTGGGACATGAAATACGGGAGAAGCAATCAGGTAGGCCAGGCCCGAAGACAGTACCACCATCAGTGACAACCTGAATTTCGTCAGGATGTAGTAGTCCTCAAATTTGGAATAGGACTTCTGTAACGCAATATCTTTGACCGTAGCTCTGCTCATTCTTTATTAATGTTCTTCTTCTCCTTCTTCCAGGGGTATATACTGAGGAATGAATTCTTTTCCGTCCTTTCCATAATCATACGCCCACCTGTGAACTGTCGGTATCTTACCTTCCCAGTTGCCGTGTCCTGTGTCAATAGGTGTGGACCATTCTAGCGTAGTGGCCCCCCAAGGATTGCGCGTGGTCATTTTTTTGCCGTGGAAAATACTGAAGATGAAGTTGACGACAAACAGGATCTGCAATGCAAATACAATAATCGCCGCAATGGTTATGAACTGGTTCATTTCAGAAAAATGCTTGAACGCATCAAATGTCTCGAAACTATAGTACCTTCTCGGTACACCAGCCATCCCCAGGTAGTGCATGGGCCAAAAGATGGCATAGGCGCCTATCAACGTGCCCCAAAAGTGGAGTTTGCCCATTGTTTCGTCCATAAACCTGCCAAACATTTTTGGAAACCAGTGATATACGCCTGCAAACATGCCGAAAAAGGCCGCAATACCCATGACAATATGGAAATGCGCCACCACGAAATATGTATCGTGCATTTGGATGTCGATGGCAGAGTTGCCCAGGAAAATACCTGTCAAACCTCCGGAGATGAACATGGATACAAATCCAATGGCAAACAGCATTGGCGTATTCAGCCGCAAGTTCCCTCCATACAGAGTTGTGATCCAATTAAAGACCTTGACTGCAGATGGTACGGCTATGATCAGCGTGAATATCACGAAGAAATTCGACAGGAAAGGATTGACACCAGCCATAAACATGTGGTGCGCCCATACAATGAATGACAAAAATGCGATCGCCAGCATAGAGATGACCATCGCCTGGTAGCCAAATATCGGCTTTCGGGCGTGGACTGAAAGCACCTCAGAAGTCAGTCCCATGGCGGGCAAAATGATGATGTACACTTCCGGATGCCCGAGGAACCAGAACAAATGCTGGTAAAGTATTGGACTGCCCCCGACCCTGTCAAGTGCCTGTCCTTCGATGAAGATTTCACTGAGGAAAAAGCTTGTTCCAAGCCCCCTGTCGAAGATCAACATGAAAAATCCGGATGCCAAAACCGGGAAGGACAATAAACCGATGATCGCTGTAATAAAGAATGCCCAAATGGTCAATGGCATACGCCACATATTCATGCCACGCGTCCTGAGGTTGAGGACGGTGGTGATATAGTTAATCCCTCCCAAAAGAACCGAAACCACAAATAAAGTCAGGCTGACCAGCCATAATGTCATTCCCGCACCGGAACCTGTAGATGCCTGTGGGAGGGCACTCAGCGGCGGATATCCTGTCCAGCCACCAGAAAAGGGCCCTGTATTCAGGAACAGTGAATAGAACATCACGACACTTGCCAGGAAAAAGAACCAATAGGACAACATATTGAGGAACGGCGAAGCCATATCCCGCGCTCCCACCTGGAGCGGGATCAGCAGGTTACTGAATGTCCCGCTCAATCCAGCCGTCAAAACAAAGAAAACGAGTATTGTTCCGTGCATGGTGACCAGGGCATAGTAGAACTCAGGGCTCAATGTCCCTACACCTTCGTTGACGACGATCCATTTACCCAATATTGGCTGTAACCATGTCAGACTTGATTCGGGAAAACCCAGTTGCAATCGGAATACGATCGACATGGCTGCCCCGATGATCGCCCAGAAGATTCCCGTAAAGAGAAACTGCCTGGCAATGATCTTATGATCCTGGCTGAAGATATAATGGGTAATGAAATTTGACTGGTATTTATCTCCATGTTCGTGCTCATGGAAGTGATCGTCGAAACCCAATTCATCAATTATAGGATCAGGGTTATAGGCTTTTGTATATAACTCTGGCATAGTGGATTATTTTGAAAGTATTCTTAATTCGGTTCTCCTGTTCAGTTGTCTGCCTTCTTCTGTATCATTTGATTCCACGGGCTGATTCTCTCCATAACCCCTGGCTGTGATCTGATTTTCCCGAACACCTTTTAAGACCAGGTATTCATAAACTGCTCTCGCGCGGTCCCTGGACAATTGCATATTCATGGTGTCATCTCCGGTGCTGTCCGTATGACCTGCCAATTCAGCCCTGACATTTGCACTGCCGCTCAGCAATTGGGCCAATTCATCCAGTTCATAGCGAGAAATATCCTTGAGAGCAGCACTTCCCGTTTCAAAGAAAACATTTTTCAAACGGATCGTCTGCAAGTCTTCCGCGATTAGCGCTGACGAGAATTCTGATTTCAATTCCCTCGATCGGCTCTGAATCTCTATTGGCAGCAGTTCATTGATAAAAGGATCATCTTCAGTCCCGCGTATATTGGACATGTAGTAAGAGGTCTGACCGGCCAGCCATTGTTCGTATTCTGCTCTTTCAACAATGCGCACCAACCGACGCATACTGTAATGGCCTTTGCCACAAAGCTCCGCGCAAGCCAGTTCGTAATTAAATTCCTCCCACCTTGCCGGACTTTCAGGGTCAAGGGGGTCAGCAGGTTCATTCCACTCCGGATATTTTCTCAGCTCTTGCCTGTACTCAACCGTCGTTTTTGTTGGTGTGAATACAAAATATGTCGGCAATCCCGGGACAGCATCCATTTTTACCCTGAAATGAGGGAGATAAAAATTATGCAATACATCTTTGGATGTGATCCTGACCCGAACGGTGGTGTCCACCGGCAAAACGATTTCTGAAGGCAGAAAGTCATCGATATTCTTCCTGTCCGTCCAGTCCTGACCCAGTGGGTTTGAGCCTGGTTCGATAAGTTTGTAATTCTTAGTTCCGAGTTTGCCATCAGCCCCGGGATACCGGAGATCCCAGGCAAACTGGTATCCGGTCGCTTCAATCTCAAGATATGTTTCGTCAGGCCCCATATCCGCCATCACATCATTCCAGACGATCAGGCCGCGGACAACAAGAAATGTCATCACAAAGAGCGGAACGGCAGTCCAAACAACCTCCATCGTCGTGTTATGTGGAAAGAAAAGGGCTTTGCGTCCCTTGCGGCCTCTGTACTTGTAACTGAACCAGAAAAGCGCAATATGGGTGATAATAAAAACGATGCCCGTAAAAAACAGGGTGATATCAAAAAG
>JBFKJL010000069.1:0-10169 GCA_041631795.1 Saprospiraceae bacterium
ATCGTGTCGCCACCTGTGACACACGTTGTATTCAGGGCTTCCCAAAGAGATGGAAATGCATTGGTCCAGTCCAGTCCTGTCGCATTCCCTGTCGCACTTGAATCGACATAAAAAATGTTTGAAACCATATTTGACTCCACTGTAACCTGCGCCGTTTCGGTATCGGAATATCCACTGCTGTCGGTCACCGTGAGTATAACTGAATGAACACCTATGTCTGCACATGAAAAGTTGGATATGTCGAGCGAATACCCTGATATTGAACAATTGTCAAAAGATCCATTATCAACATCTGAGCCCACAATGGTTGCCGTGCCCCCCGGAGCTTGCAGTTGCACCGTTATGTCCTGTGCAATTGCTACGGGTGGCAAAGTGTCTTCTATTGTAACTGTAGCCGTGCAGATGCTTTGATTGCCATTATTGTCTGTGACGGTGAGGGTGACTGTATTTCCGCCTATATCCGTGCATGTAAATGCCGTTGTGTCCAATGTCATCGTTGCAATGCCACAGGCATCGCTCGTGCCATTATCCACATCATCAGGCACAATGGAGGCGTTTCCGGAACCATCCAGTTGTATTGTTAAATCCTGGCACAGCGCACCTGGGGGCTCCACCGTTACGACCGCCGAGCACAAAGAGCTATTGCCGTTACTGTCTGTGATAGTGAGGCTCACTGTATGGTCGCCAACGTCACTGCAGTCGAATGATGATATATCCAGTGACATGCCCGCAAGGCCACAAGCATCACTCGAGCCATTGTCCACATCATTGGGCGTGATCACAACATTGCCTGTGGCGTCAAGTGCTACTGTTGTGTCCTGGCAGATCGCGATTGGGGCGATGGTATCTTGCACTGTCACTGTGGCCATGCATGTGCTTGTATTGTTATTGACATCGGTAACAGTGAGGATTACCGTGTTGACGCCAACATCGGCACAAGTGAGATTGGTTATATCCAATGTCTCGCTGGCAATACCACAGTTGTCGTCCAGGCCATTATCATCATCACCGTATGCACCGGAGATGACTCTTAGATCAGAAATGGCTACTGATCTTCCAAAATAATCGAAGGGAGACCCGTCTGATGCTGTTAATTTTGCTGTTTCTGTAGCATCTGCCCAGCCGGATGCCGGCTTTTCGAATATGTAGGCCGAACCCGAAAAACTGCCACTGTCATCATCTCCATGGGCACCCACAATGGCTGTTGTGTCTGAAATCGAAACTGCTCCCCCAAAATAATCATTTGTTGCCTCGTTAGTAGCTTTCAGCTTAGCAACCTGAATCCAGTAATTACCGAGTTTCTCAAAAATATAGGCTGAGCCGGAATTTGTAAAATTGCCATCATCGTTACTTGCACCTATAATTGCTGTAACTCCTGAAATGGAAACCGAATTGCCAAAATTATCCCCGGACGCCCCATCCAGTGCCAACAGTTTGGCAGATTCCGACGTGCTGCCCCAACCGGTCGGAGGTCTTTCAAAAATATAAGCCGAACCGGACGCCGAGCCATTGTCATCATTTTCGAATGCCCCTATGACAATTGTGCTGTCAAATACTGACACGGCATTACCAAAAGCATCATCTGCTGCGCCATCGAAAGCAGTAAGTTTGGCCACCTCTACCCAGGTATTTCCGCTTTTTTCATATACATAAGCCGAACCGGAATTGGGTCCATTGTCATCATCTCCGCGAGCACCAACAATAATTGTTGTGCCAGAAATTGACACCGCGTTGCCAAATCCGTCAAAAGCAGCTCCATCGGATGCTGCAAGTTTAGCTACCTCTACCCAGGAGGTGCCGATTTTTTCGAAGACATAAACTGATCCGGAATTATCATTGGTGCCATCTCCATTCCTGGCGCCTACAATAGCTGTCGTGCCAGAAACAGATACAGAAAAACCAAAGTTGTCACTTGGCGCTGCATCGGATGCCAATAGCTTGGCTGTACGGACCCATGTGCCGCCATTATCTTCAAAAATATAAACCGCACCGGAGTTTGTGCCGTAGTCGTCGTCTTCATAGGCGCCAATTATAGCTGTTGTACCAGATAAAGAAACAGACCAGCCAAATTTATCTGATGGTGTGGCATCAGCAGCCACCAGTTTGTAGACTTCGGTCATATCAGACCAACCAGTGGGCGGTTTTTCAAAGACATAAGCCGAACCAGAGCTCGTATTTGAATCCACTTGGCTTTGTATGATTGAAACTTGGCCCGAGACGTCCAGCTGCACAGTTACATCCATACAGGTAGGAGTCGGTGGTGGCACCAGGTCCTGAACAGTGACTGTCGTCTCACAGGTGCTGCTGTTCCCGTTGTTGTCAGATACAGTAAGAATAACGGTGTTGTCTCCCGCGTCCAAACATGTGAAATCACTTTCATTGATCGCCGTATTCAATATACCACAGGCATCGGTGGACCCATTGTTAATATCAGAAACGAGTATGGATACATTTCCCAGGGTGTCAAGTTGAGCCGTTGCATTCTGGCAGCTGGCAACAGGTGGGATAGTATCCTGTACTGTGACTGTGGCTGAACAAGTACTGGTATTTCCAATGAGGTCTGTCACGGTGAGGACAACGCTGTTGGCACCCAATTCGGAACAGCCAAACTGGGAAGCGCTTAGACTAAGTGAGTCAATACCGGCCGTAGCCAAAGATCCGTTGTCAATAGAATCGGGACTGACAGTGACGTAACCGCCCGCATCAAGGTAAGCAGTATGATGGCGGCATTTAGCTACAGGAATGAGGCTTTTATGAAATATATAGGCAGAACCTGAATTGGCGCCATTGTCGTCATCGCCAGTTGCGCCAATGATAGCTGTGGTGTCAAAGATTGAAACAGGCAGACCAAAGAAATCGTATTCCGAACCATCAAATGCCACAAGCTTAGCTGTCTCTGTTGTATCCGCCCATCCAAATAAAGGCTTTTCAAAAATATAAGCCGAGCCGGAATTTGTGCCATTGTCATCGTCATAGTGGGCCCCCACTATCGCTCTATCCCCCGATATGGCCACAGATCGCCCAAAATAATCGCCATAAGCACCATCGGATGCCGTCAGCCTGGCCTTCTGAAGCCACGTGCCACTGGTTTCCTCAAAAATATACGCCGAATTATAGCCATTCTTCGATTGCCCAACTATCGCAGTGTTGCCTGAAATAGAAACGGAAAAACCAAACCAATCCCCGTTGGCTGCATTTGAAGGGGTCAGCTTTGCCAGTTGATACCAGTTTCCACCTATTTCAACAAAAACGGAAGCCGAACCAGAACTAATGCCATTCACATTATCATTGTAGGCCCCCACTATGGCTTTCGTACCGGAAATGGATACTGAGTAGCCGAAATACCCGCCTCCGCTATATGGGGTCAACTTCACTGTCTCCGTCGTATCGCTCCACCCTGGTATGGGTTTTTCAAAGATATAGGCGGCACCAGATAACGGTCCGTTGGCATCATTGCCGTGGGCGCCTACTATAACAGTGCTGTCAGAAATGGCCACAGATTCGCCAAAATAGTCATAGCTTGCCCCGTCAGAAGCTGTAAGCTTGGCCGTCTCTGTTGTATCGGTCCATCCCGAGGGTGGCTTTACAAATATATAGGCCGAACCGGAGCTGGTGCCGTCGTCATCGTCGCCAGGTGCACCAACGACGACTGTATTTCCAGAAATGGATAAAGCTTTTCCAAAAACATCTCCAGATGCCCCATCAGACGCGATGAGCTTAGCTATCTGGGTCCAAGAGCTTCCGTTATTTTCAAAAATAAATACAGCACCCGATTCACTTTCATTGCCATCACTTTGACGAGCCCCTACTATAGCTGTCGAGCCGGATAATGACACTGCGCCGGCAAAGTCCTCTCCTGCTACTCCCCCGAAAGTCGGCAATTTGACCGTCTCTGTTATATCAGTCCATCCTCCTACGGGTTTTTCAAAAAGATATGTTGATCCCGAATTTGATCCTTTGTCATCATCCTGAGGTGTACCCACCAATGCCGTGGTGCCGGAAATGGACACGGACCATCCAAAATAATCACCGGCTACCCCATCAGAAGCCGTGAATTTAGACACCTGGGTCCAGGGGCCTCCGTCCTTTTCAAAAATGTAGGCAGAGCCTGAATCACTGCCATTGTCATCGTCTCTGTAGGCACCAATTACAACAGTGCTGTCTGAAACGCTGACTGAATATCCAAAATAGTCTGCACCTGTACCGTCGGAAGGTGTCAACTTATCCACTTGTGTCCATGCGCCTCCGGTTATTTCAAAAATATAGGCGGAGCCTGAACCACCACCATTGTCGTCATCCAAATATGCGCCAACAACAGCTATGCTGTCAGAAATGGAGGCCGACCATCCAAAATTATCGTATGCCGCTCCGTCAGAAGCTGTTATTTTTGAAACCTGACTCCAGGTGCCTCCAGATCTTTCAAATATATATGCCGCCCCAGTTGAGCTTACATTGCCATTTCCATAATAGGCTCCTACTATAGCTGTGCTGTCAGAAATGGAGACCGACTTGCCAAATTGTTTATTTGCTGCGGGGTCTGATGGCGACAATTTTATTGTTTCCGTTGTGTCACTCCATCCGCCTGCAGGTTTCTCGAAAACATAGGCAGCGCCCGAACCTGACCCATTGTCGTCATTGCCGGACGCGCCCACAATGGCCGTGCCCCCAGAAATGGATACCGAAGAACCAAAATCATCAGCATACGCCCCGTTTGACACTGTGAGCTTAGCTACCTGGTTCCACGCCCCTCCTATTTTTTCAAAAATATAGGCGGCACCAGAATTGCCGACGTTGCCGTCGCCAAAACGAGACCCTACGAGTGCTGTTGTGCCAGAAATAGCCACCGAATAACCAAATTCATCATATGCCGCACCATCCGATGGAAATAGGCCTTGTGCCTGGACCCATGCAGATCCGTCCCATTCATAGATCAATGCCATGCCACCGCTGCTGAAAAAGCTGTCAGAATACGGCGCACCAACAATAGCATAATTACCATCTATGGCCACACTGCTTCCCGCTTTGTCGCCTGAACCAAGCACAAAAGGAAAGCCGGGAACTTCCGGAAGTATCTTTTCTTCAAGCCAAAGTTGGCCTTGCACCGGTTTTACTTGAACAATTAGGACGAGGAGAAAAAAGAAACTTATAAAAACAGCCGTAAGGGAGGAGAGAGAGTGGTTATTCATAGCCATGGGACTTAAGATCAACCTATTAAATTAAGCCCTTTTCGGCTAATATTCAAGTGCTGATATTGATGATACCCCCGGGAAATAAATCACTTTATCCCTTCAGTTGATTAATTCGATCACTGTTTGGTCGCAAAACCATTGATAGGTATGTTTCTTAGGTCAGACGGACGAAGCAAAAACTGCTTTCAGGTAGTACTTATTGAGTGCCGCGATGTTGTCGACGCTGATCTCCTTGGGGCATTCCGCTTCACAGGATCCCACATTCGAGCAGCGGCCAAACCCTTCTTTGTCCATTTGGTTGACCATATTGATGACCCGCCTGTCCTGTTCGACCTCTCCCTGCGGCAAAAGGCCGAGATGGTTGATCTTTGCTGAAGTGAAAAGCATGGCGGAACCATTGGGGCATGCCGCCACACAAGCACCACATCCAATACAAGCTGCAGAGTCAAAAGCATGGGAAGCCACCTCCTTTTCAATAGGGATCGCATTGCCATCGGGGGCCTGGCCGGTGTTGACCGAAATATATCCACCAGCCTGGATGATCCGGTCAAAGGCAGACCGGTCGACAACAAGGTCCTTCACTACCGGAAAAGCCATGGCCCTGAACGGTTCAATTGTGATCGTGTCGCCATCCTTGAAAAAGCGCATGTGAAGCTGACATGCGGTCGTTCCTTTCATCGGCCCGTGAGGCCTTCCGTTAATGACCATGTCGCAAGTGCCGCAAATGCCCTCCCGGCAATCGTGATCAAAGGCTACCGGCACCTTTTTTTCACTGATAAGTCGCTCGTTCAAAACATCGAGCATTTCCAGGAAAGACATGTGTTCATTGGCCTCAACCTGGTATGTCTCAAAAGCGCCCTTGGCTTTGCTGTTCTTTTGTCTCCAGATCTTTAATGTCAGCTTCATATTATTTATAACTTCTGGTTTTTAGTTCAACATTTTCAAATTCGAGATTCTCCTTGTGTAAAACAGGATTATCGCCATCCCACTCCCACGCAGACACATAGGTATAATCTTCGTCATTGCGCAGCGCTTCGCCCTGCTCCGTTTTGTATTCCTCCCTGAAGTGGCCCCCGCAAGATTCGTTGCGGTCAAGGGCGTCCAGCATCATGAGCTCGCCGAGTTCCAGGAAGTCGGCTACCCTGTAAGCCTTTTCAAGTTCGGGATTGAACTCGTCGGTATCACCGGGTATGAATATGTTCTTATAGAATGACGCCCTGAGTTCGCGTATCTCTTGTCTTCCCCTTTTCAGGCCTTCTGCATTGCGTGACATACCGCAGTATTCCCACATAATCTTTCCCAGGGCCCTGTGATAACTTTCAACGGACTTGTCTCCTTTAATGTTCATCAGGCTGTCTATTCTTGACCTGACGCCTATTTCGGCTTCCTGGAACTCGGGCAGCTCCGGACTGAATGCAGGCGTCCTGATTTCATTGCTTAGAAATTGTCCGATGGTGTACGGTAACACAAAGTATCCGTCTGCGAGTCCCTGCATGAGGGCTGATGCCCCCAGTCTGTTGGCGCCGTGATCAGAGAAATTGGCTTCCCCGACAGCAAACAGCCCGGGGATGTTCGTTTCAAGATTATAATCGACCCAAAGACCACCCATCGTGTAGTGCACAGCAGGATAGATCTTCATGGGCGTTTTATATGGATTGTCTCCTGTGATTTTTTCATACATCTCGAAGAGATTGCCATATTTCTGGGATACAATTTCTTCGCCCAGTTTGATAATTGTGTCCTTTGAAATCGTTCCATTGAGCCCGCGTGAATGGGCTTCCGCTTTTCCATATCTTTCTATGGCATCCGCAAAATCGAGGAATACGGCCAGGCCCGTGGGCGCGACGCCGTTGCCGGAGTCCGTGGCTTTTTTCGCCGCTCTTGAGGCAACATCCCTGGGCACCAGGTTTCCGAATGCCGGGTACCTTCTTTCCAGGTAATAATCCCTGTCTTCTTCGGGCACATCGCTGCCGTTCATTTTCCCCTCCCTGATCGCTTTGGCGTCTTCGGCTTTTTTAGGCACCCATACCCGACCGTCGTTACGCAATGATTCTGACATGAGCGTCAGCTTGGATTGGTAGTCTCCTGATACCGGAATACATGTCGGGTGAATCTGTGTGAAACATGGATTGGCCATGAAGGCGCCTCTTCTGACAGCCCGCCATGCAGCGCTGACATTGCACCCCATCGCATTGGTTGACAGATAATAGACATTTCCATAACCTCCTGTGGCCAGGACCACACAATGAGCGGCATGTCTTTCAATAGCGCCTGTAATGAGATTTCGCGTAATGATCCCGCGTGCTTTTCCATCGACAAGCACCACATCCAGCATTTCATGTCTGTTGTACATTGTCACCTGTCCAGTTGAAATCTGCCTGGACAAAGCCTGGTAGGCTCCAAGGAGCAATTGCTGTCCCGTCTGTCCCCTTGCATAGAAGGTCCTCGATACCTGCACCCCGCCGAATGAGCGATTTTCGAGCAATCCGCCATATTCCCTTGCGAAAGGTACACCCTGTGCAACGGCCTGGTCAATTATTTCGGTGCTGACTTCCGCCAAGCGATAGACATTGGCTTCTCGAGACCTGTAATCTCCACCCTTGATAGTGTCATAAAACAGCCTGTAAATGCTGTCACCATCGTTTTTGTAATTCTTTGCCGCATTGATGCCGCCCTGGGCAGCTATGCTGTGCGCTCTTCTTGGGCTGTCGTGAAAAGTAAATGCCTTGACATTATAACCGAGTTCTCCCAGCGATGCTGCCGCTGAAGCCCCTGCAAGGCCTGTACCGACAATAATAACTTCAATATTTCTCTTGTTGTTGGGAGCTACGAGGTTCATTGTGCCCCTGTAGTTTTTCCACTTTTCGCTGAGACTTCCTGAGGGTATTTTTGAATCTAGTTTCATCATTCAATCAATTATTAAAATACATCCAGATGGGAATAATTGCAAAACCAAGTGTCACGACGACAGAATACAACCATCCGATGCCATTAATGAGTGGCGTATATTTCTTGTGCCTGAGGCCAAGGGTTGTAAAAGCGCTTTGGAAGCCGTGGACAAGGTGGAATCCAAGAGCCACCAAACCAATCAGATAAACGATAACAATCCATTCATGGGAATAAGCCTCCGCCACACGGGCGTAGAGATCCTGTACCTCATGGTCAAACCCGGCATATTGTACAACGTCCAGGGACCTGCTTTTCATCTTCCACCAAAAGTCTCCCATATGAATACAGAGAAAGGCAAATATCAGGACACCCAGGGCCATCATGTTCTTTGACGCCCAGGACGTGCCATCATTGGAACTCCTGGCATATTTTGTTCCCTTTGCGCTTCTGTTGTATAATGTGATCACAACTCCCTGGATGGCGTGTAATAAAATAAAAAAGTAAAGTCCGTATGACAGCATCTTGATCAGGGGATTGTGCGTCATGAAATAGGCATAGGTGTTGAACGATTCTCCGCCATCATTATTCAGGAGTTGCAGGTTGCCCACCAAATGGACAATAAGAAAGAGAACCAGGAATAAACCTGTCAGGCTCATTATGACCTTCTTTCCAATTCCCGATCTAAAAAAAAGTACAAGCCAACGCATGAATTTCGTTTTAGTTTGCCGCAAAAATACGCATGCTTTATTTAAATAAATTCTATTTTCAGAAGAATCCGTATTTATTCATCTTCTAAATAGTCAGCACGGACTCCTGGTTTTCATCTGCCAATTATCCAAAAACCCAATACCTTTGCACAATGATAAAAAATCAGCCATCTATCACTGCAGCCGAATTCCTAGACCTTTTTCCACAGATTGCACCACCGTTAATTTTAACGTCTGAAAGCGTCAATGGTTTTAGTCATCAAAATGGAATCCTCAACGAAGATGCGCAGCGCTACATCGCGGAAATGTCTCGGGTGTCACTCGATGAATTGACCGAAATTATTCCGTGTTTTAAATTTGTGGTGAACCCATCTATCACTGGCATTGTCTACTGGAAGGGTGCGCTGATGAATTATGAATACGTCCTGTCCACAATTGATAATGAGGGCCGATTTGTGTCAAATATGGTTTTGGCGGGAACCTATTCCAATGGTAAAACCATTATCACTTCTGCTGCGACCATTGATGAATCGCATATCATACACATTGTCATGGGTGAACAAGAATTGAGCGGCAGCGGTTACGATCCAATGAAGAGCAAGGCCTATTCGGTAGAGGTTTTGCCGGACGGCAAAATAATGAGCAATATAGAAGACATACCATGGGAAGAAAACACAGGAGGCGAAGCAAAAATTTAACTTCGGGACATCTTAAGTCTGTCATATTTTCGTTTTTCAGAAAAAACCCCAAAAAGCGATACAATGCCGGACAGTTGCGAAAAAAAGCAGGCCTTGACAGCAGTAAGGATGCTATCAGTCATGCATTGTCTTCTTTGGAGAAAGAAAAGAAGATCAGGCATGTCAAAGAAGGCAGATATACCCTCCTAAAATTGCCCGGGAACAGCGGGCAAAAATCATCGGAATTATCGGCGGTAGGTGCTGTTGATAAAATTAAGAGTGGGGCCGCTTACATCGTTATTGACAAGGCGAGCAAAGACATCTATGTGCCCTCCAGATATCTTGGTGGCGCTTTGCACGGGGACACAGTGGAGGTTGCTTATGTCGAAATTCCCTGGAAGAAGAGTCCTGAAGGGCGCGTAACAAGGATCATCAAGCGTGCTATGACCCAGGTTTTGGGAACGTTCTTCCCCGGAAAAAAATATGGGACCGTGGTCGCCTCAAACAGCAAGGAAACATTCGAGGTGTATATCGGGCTCAATGATTTCAATGGCGCCGTGAAGAATGACAGGGTTCTGGTCACCATTACAGACTGGGGTCACTCTCAAAACAAGGCTATTTGGGGTAAGGTGTCAAAACTTATGACCCACCTGGACGAGCACAACTGGACCATGCACAGCATTCTGCTGTCCAATGGATTTGAATCC
>JBFKJL010000070.1:0-10128 GCA_041631795.1 Saprospiraceae bacterium
CTTGTTGCCCGGGAGACGAATGACAACTTCTTCAATTGGTCCGCGTCCTTGGGAATGAGCATCCCCTTTGGAGAAAACAAATGGATCCTGAAAACCAACCTGGGGAAAAGTTTCAGGATACCCTACCCCGCTGAGACGGTGTCTAACGGGATCCATCACGGGACCTTCAGGCATGAAGTCGGGAACCCTGACCTCACCTCAGAGCACGGATACCAGGTCGATATCAGTGCCGAGTTTTCCCAAGATCATTTCAGGGGCTCAATAGCTACCTATGTCAATTATTTCAACAATTACATTTATCTCGGACCAACATTTCCCGCAGAATTCTCTTCTCTTCCTGAAGCTGGCCAACTCTTCAAATACCGGCAGGATGATGCCCTCTATACTGGTTTTGAACTCGAATGGGAATGGCATTTGACAGATCGCCTCGAATGGACTCAAAGCGCCGATTTTGTGTACAGTCACAATATAAGTACCGGTCTCGCCCTGCCATTCACACCTCAACCATCATTTAAGAACAGGTTGCACTACCTGATTTGGCAGAATAAAAAGGGAGAACATATTTTGGAAGTATCCACGGGGCATAACTATAGCTTCCCGGCTGAGGGATCATCACGCATCGACAGGTCCGAACGACCGACCCCGGGTTATCACCTTTGGGATGCAGGTGCTGAGTACACCGGTGAGATCCGGGGACAGGAATTCCAATTAAACCTAAAATGCCATAATGTTTTTAACACATTTTACTTTAATCATCTCAGCAGGTACAGACTTATCAATGTGCCGGAACAGGGTAGAAACATCGTGATTTCGTTAAAAGTCCCTTTTTCTGGTCAGATATAAACGGGATGATGACATGATAGGGTAAAACCCATTAGCCTGGATCTTCCGAGAGCAGGGCGTCCCATTCAACCATAAAATCATCCAGATCCTTCTCCAGTTTTTTAAGTTGCTCTGCATCCTTTTTGACCTCCCCCTTTGTGTAATATTCGGGGTCTGACATTTTAAGGTGGAGCAAATCAATATATTTTTCAGTTTCCTGGATCTTTTTCTCCACGGCTTTCAGCCGGCGTTTCATGGCTTTGCGCTGTTCGTAGCCCTTTTCGGTAATTTTTTGTGACCCGGGTAGTGACATGTCATTGCCTCCATCATCAAGGACGTAGGATCGCATACTTGTCAGGGCGCGTTTCTCCAAAACATAATCAATATCCCCGAGGTGTTCATGGACATCCCCATTCCTGAATTCAAAGGTTTTTGTTATCCAACCTTTCATGATTTCCCGGTCATGGGAAACAAGGAGGACAGTTCCTTCATACTGTTCAAGGGCGTTCTTGAGGATTTCTTTTGACTGTATGTCAAGGTGATTTGTCGGCTCATCAAAGATCAGGAAGTTTGACGGTTTAACAGACATAATGGCCAGCGATAACCTGGCTTTTTCTCCCCCGCTGAGAACGGATACTTTCTTATCGACATCGTCTCCTGAAAACAGATAGGTCCCCAGGATGCTCCTCGCCCTGGGTACCATGTCAGCTGGGCAGTTCTTTTCCAGACATTCAAGGACTGTGATTCCGGGTTCAAGCCGCTCAGACTGATCCTGAGCATAGTATGCCATCAATACGTTGTGTCCTGGCTCGATCTTCCCACCTGAGGGATGAATGATTCCGGCAATGATCTTGACGAGCGTTGTTTTGCCCTGCCCGTTCTGGCCTATAAAAGCGACCTTCTCTCCTCTTTCAATTGTCAGATTGACATTATTCAGTACTAATTTGGATCCAAAAGACTTTTGAATATCGACAACCCTGGTGATCACCCTCCCCGGCCGGTTATTCACCTTAAATGAAAAATTGATATTGTGAATATCGTCCGAGGAAATTTCTATCCGCTCCATCTTGTCGAGCTGTTTCTGCATTGACTGGGCCATCCTCGTCTTTGAGGCTTTCGCCATGAACCTGGTGATCGTCCTTTCTTTAGCCTTAATCACTTTTTGTTGATTGGTGTAAGCCGCCAATTCCTGTTCTCTCTGAATTTCTTTTGACTTGATATAAGCAGGGTAAGTGCCCTTAAAGTCAATAAGTTTGCGATGGTTGAATTCCATGATCCGGTTGGCCACATTGGTGATAAACTGGACATCGTGGCTAATAAAGATGATGGCCCCCGGGTAGGATTTGACATAGTCTTCAAACCACATCAATGACTCAATGTCCAGGTGATTGTCAGGTTCATCCAACAATAAAATGGGATGCTGCCTTAACAACAGTTTTGCGATCTGGACACGCATTTCCCATCCACCACTCAAGGTAGACAAGGGCTGATCCATCTCATTGTCTTCGAAACCAAGGCCTTTCAGGACTTTACGTGCTTCCGCTTCGGGGTTGGAAAGCCTGTAACTCGATAACCGTAATTCCAATGTATTGATTTCCTCAAGAAGGACTTTGAGTTCATCGCTTTCCATTTGATCGGTCAACCGGCTGTTTTTTTCCTCGATCCTGGTAACAATGGTATAATAATCCTCAAATGCTTTTAAGACTTCCTGCAGGACAGTCGCCCCTGTCATACCCGGGAGGTGCTGCGACAGGAAACCTATCGTCACGGATTTGGGTAAATCGATCTTGCCTGTTTCAGGCATTAATTCGCCATGGATCACATTGAATAAGGTCGTTTTCCCCGCCCCGTTTTTCCCGATCAGGGCGATTTTATCGTTTTGGTCCAAAACAAAAGACACATCCTCAAAGAGGCAACGATCCCCGAATGAAAACGAGATATTTTTAAAGGCATACATTAATTATAGGAGAAAGAGTCCGGCATCTGAGCAATGACGGCAAACGTATCCCCTTTATGTTCCAAAACTTGTGACCACAGTGACTGGGGCGATGATTTGAAGGCATAGTTGGGATGCATTTCATCCTTGACCCATGAACCGATCTGTAATTCTTCCTTGAGCTGACCAGCTGACCAGCCGCTGTATCCTACAAAGAACCGGATATTATGAGGAAGAATCAGTTCTGACTCCACGAGAAACTTCATCTTTTCAAAATTACCACCCCAGTACACACCACGCAGGATCTCTATGCTTTCGTCCAGGATCTCACCGACATTGTGGACATAATGAATGGTGTCTGTCGCTACCGGCCCGCCAAAATTGACATTGAATTCAACATCTGGAAAATCACCGATCAGCTCGTTGATCTTCATATTGATCGGTTTATTCAGAATAAAACCAATAGACCCCTCTTCTTCGGAGTGATCGCACAACAAAACGACGGACCTTTTAAAATTGGGATCCAGCATAAAGGGTTCCGAGATCAGGATATCGCCCTTATGAATGTCATAATTGCCTTTCATCATTGAAAATTACACATTTTCTGTTGTAAGTGACCTGTCGTAACGCTTAATAAAGCCAGATAAAACTTTGGCGCCAAATTCTGTAAAAGTGACTATGCCGGCATCTTTCATATTGGCCATTGTCTGTGTCCACTTTACTGAACTCGTTAGTTGATTAATGAGGTTTATCTTGATTTGCCCGGGATCAGTGGAAGCCCTGGCATCAACGTTCTGGTAGACAGGGATTTTCGGTGGCTTGAAGTGTGTATCGTTTATAGCATTTTCCAATTCAAGTTTGGCAGGGTCCATCAGAGGTGAATGAAAGGCCCCGCCAACAGGGAGAATGATCGCCCTCCGCGCACCGATGTCTGACAATGTTCGACAGGCATTCTCAACAGCTTGTCTTTCCCCTGAAATTACGATCTGGCCCGGGCAATTATAATTTGCCGGCACCACAATTCCTTCTGAATTCCGGCACACGTCCTCTACAACCTCGTCTGCGAGTCCAAGGACCGCAGCCATAGTTCCGTCAGACATCTGGCATGCCTCTTGCATCGCCAATGCTCTTTTATACACGAGAAGCAACCCGTCTTCAAAGTCAAGCGTCCCATTGGCTACTAATGCCGTCAATTCACCCAGGGAATGGCCTGCCACAGCATCTGCTTCATATTGATCCCGGTGAATAAAATATCTTACAAGGGCATTGAGGAAGACAGCAGGTTGCGTCACTTTTGTTTGCTTGAGATCTTCAGCTGACCCATTGAACATAACATCTGACAGATTGAAGCCAAGAAGTTTGTCCGCTCGATCAAAATAGTGACGCGCCAGATCATGGTGCTCGTAAAGGTCCTTGCCCATGCCCTCAAATTGGGCACCCTGTCCCGGAAATAATAATGCTTTCATCTAACATGTTTAAAAAAGGGAATTGCCAATGTATTTATTTGTGTCCTATTAAGCGTAAAAATTCGTTGCGCGGCTCTCCTTCATTGAATATGCCCGTGAATGCTGAGGTTGTTGTCATAGAATTCTGCTTTTCCACCCCGCGCATCATCATACACAAATGTACAGCTTCAATCACAACGGCCACCCCAAAGGGTTTGAGTGCCTTATCTATCGCACTCAGGATTTCATGTGTTAACCTTTCCTGTACCTGGAGCCTCCTGGCAAAAACATCTACGACCCTCGGAATCTTGCTCAGCCCTACAATATATCCATTGGGAATGTAAGCAATATGGACTTTACCAAAAAACGGCAAGATATGGTGCTCGCACAGGGAATACAACTCGATGTCTTTAACAATCACCATTTCACTGTATTTTTCCTCAAATATGGCAGAATTGATAATGGCACTGGCATCTTGCTCGTATCCCTGGGTCAGGAACTGGATCGCCTTGGCGGCCCTTTCCGGCGTCTTCATTAATCCCTCCCGGCCTTTATCTTCACCGATCTCATCAAGGATGGTGGCATATTGCCTGGTCAGCGATTTGGTGATGTCAGGGGTGTAAAATTCTTTTTTACTATAACTCATAGGAAATGCTTTGGAATTACATACTTAATTGCAACTGATTAAGACTTTAATTGGTTCACTCTAATTTGCTCAATCTTGTCGGGGTTTCAATTAACTTTATCTAAATATTTTTGAATTGATTTTGTAAGATACTTTATTTGACCAAGTTTTTGATCACTCAACTCAAATATCAAATCGGTCACTTCCTGCAATCGCAAAGGTTTTTTCACGCCTTATTCTGGATCCTTTTTTATACATTCCTGCTGCTTGTCGACCGGAGTGCGCTGCCACTGTGGTTTAAGCTATTGAAAGGATTGGCTGAGGTCGTTTTTTACGGTGCCATCGTTTACATCAATATCCTTTATCTCATCCCCCGTCTCCTGGAAACGAAGAAAACATTGCCCTACATCATTTCCGTCCTCCTTCTGGTCATCCTTATCACCCCAATAAAAACCCTCACCCTGATCTTTCTCTATGCCAAGCATCCCGAGATTCAACAGATGATCATTGATAATCAATTGGGATTGTACTTTATCTGCCTGTTCGTGGCCACGGCATCGACTGTATACAAAATGACAAATGTCTGGCTTGTTCAAAAGAATGAAACACGGGAGTTGAAAAGCCAGCAATTGCAATCAGAGCTGAAGTTTTTGAAAGCCCAGATCAATCCCCATTTCTTTTTTAACACACTGAACAACCTGTATGCGCTGACGCTGAAAAAATCTGACCTCGCACCGGAGATCGTCCTTCGTTTGTCAGAAATGATGCGGTATATGCTGTATGAGAGCAATGAAAAAAGAGTCCCCCTGGAAAAGGAGATCACCTATGTCAGGAACTATCTTGAGCTTGAGAAACTCCGGCAAGGCAAGAACTTTGACCTGGAATTCAATCTTTCCGGGGAGGTCGATCACCAGCAAATTGCTCCTTTAATCTTTATACCATTCCTTGAAAACAGTTTTAAACACGGATTGGACAACCAGATAAAATCAGGATTTGTCCATATTGACATGCATGTCACCAAAACCGAGGTTCAGCTCGCCATTAAAAACAGCAAGCCGCCGAATATCATTGATTATAAAGCCCGAAAAGCCGGTGGTATAGGCCTGAAGAATGTCAAGCGCAGGCTGGAGATCATATATCCCAAAAAACACGAATTGCACATTGAGGACAAACCCAATACCTTTAAAATATTACTTAACCTCCAACTTTAACTGTAATGATTAAAACACTGATCGTCGATGACGAACCTTTAGCCCTTGATATCATTGAAACCTACATTGAAAGAATACCAGACCTCGAATTGGTCGCCAGGTGTACCAATGCCATTGATGCCAATGAAATTCTCCAGAAGGAACATATAGACCTGTTGTTCCTGGATATTCAGATGCCGCAAATGACGGGTATAGAGCTTATCAAATCCCTGCCGCTCCCACCCAAGATCATTTTTACAACGGCATATCCGGAATTTGCCATGGATGGCTTTGAACTGAACGCGCTCGACTATCTTTTGAAACCCATCGCTTTCGACAGGTTTCTCAAGGCTGTCAACAAGGCCAAAGATCACTTCGCGCACAAACAGAACAACAATGCCACTGAGGAAGATTATTTCTTTGTTAAAGCCGATAAAAAACTGATGAAAGTCCATTTTGATGAGATCTTGTACATCGAGGGTTTAAAGGACTATGTGATCATCAAAAAGGAAGTTGGTCGTGTCATTGCCTTGCAAACAATGAAGAGTCTTGAAGCCAAATTGCCGAACCAGATCTTTATGCGCATTCACAGGTCCTACATCGTTAACATTCAGAAAATCAAAGCTGTTGTAGGCAATGCCATCGAGATCATCGAGAATAATCAAACCAAACATCTTCCGGTCGGCAAAAACTATAAAGATGACCTGATTGCCATTATTGAAGAGAAGAAACTTTAGATTGGATCAGGGTATTCAAAAGCTCATTGAAGAAAGGCTGTCGACAACCGTTCAATCCGTGAACCGTGTCTCCGGTGGAGACATCAATGAAGCTTTCAGAATTGAAACCGTAAATGGGCGGTTTTTTGTAAAAATCAATGCGTCCGTAAATAGCATTGACATCCTCAAAAGCGAGCAATACGGGCTGGATGTATTGAGAAGAACTTCTAAAGTGCGCGTCCCCAGGATCGTTGATTTCCTGGTACATGATAAAACCGGAATCCTCATTCTTGAATGGATAACCCGGGGGCATTCCACCCGTGACGCATATCAGGATCTTGGAAGGCAGCTTGCAGCCTTGCACACATGCAGGGATAATCAGTTCGGCTCCGTCCCGGACAACTTTATAGGCGCTTTGCCCCAAAAGAACACCTCTTATGATGATTTTGAAACATTCTATGCCGAATGCAGAATATTGCCACAGGTCAAAATGGCCGTAGACAGAGATGTATTCTCTAAGAAAACCCTCAATGGATTCAAGACATTCCTGTACAAGATCCCTTTACTCATCCCGAAGGAGAACCCTGTATTGATCCACGGTGACCTATGGGGCGGCAACCACATGGTCAATGATTCAGGCCACCCATATATAATTGATCCATCCATCAGTTATAATCACAGGGAAATGGACCTGGCCATGATGGGTCTTTTTGGAGGCTATCCAGAAGTGACATACCTTACTTACAACGAACGTTTACCTTTGATTCCAGGATGGAGAGAAAGGGCCGATATTTTTCAGCTTTACTATCTCCTGGTGCATCTCAATCTTTTCGGGAGCGGTTACTACAATAGTGTCATGCGCATTTTGAATAAATATCTATAACTGTGGCGCAAAGTCTGGAGAGTGAGATTGGTCAATCGTTAACAATTGTGATCTTCCTTGTCGCAAATGATTCACCTGAATAGAGGCGAACGAGGTACATGGCAGGCATGAACTGGGAAACATCCAGTGTATAAGTCGTGGATCGGATATCATCCTTCAACAAAATTCTTCTTCCCGAAATATCAAAAACTTCTATCTTTTCGATGCTGCCTGCTTGCGTCTGAATATTGACAATTCCTCTGGCTGGATTTGGGTAGATTTTCAGGGCAGCGTCCCATGATTCTGAATCCTGATCACTTGTCACGTAAACCCTGTCCTTGTATTCCGGGAGTGACAGTGCTTTCCCCCTGATCGTCTGGAGGATGGGTTGTGTGATAAAAATATCAAGTGGTGTTTTACCAGCTCTTTCTCTTTTGAAGCCTCCAATTTCATCTTCCACGATGAACTTGAGCGTGCCGATCACGTCAACACCATTGGCTGGCAACTGGCTCAGTCTGGAGACAGCAACCTGGATGTCCCCTGCAGTGGGCTGAGTGAGGTAAGTGGTCACTGGGCTGTTTTGGCCAAACCACGATGACTCTGTCAATTCGAACTGGACCGAAGAAGAATCTATAAGATCGGGATTTATGTTGAAGTTAAAGGCTATACCCTGCACATCAAGTGCTGGATGGATCACATTGCCAAGGGCAACATCCAGGACCATCCATTCACCTGAATCCACTTCAGACTCCTGCGGTGTAAAAGTTAATGGTATGTCAGACAACTCGGTCGCATGAGGGCTAACCAGTCTGTGGCTTCTGCCAAAATTATTGGATATATCGAAGAAGTCATCATGATCGATATAGCCATCGCCATTGGCATCGCCACATTTCAGATCAGTCTTGGTGCTCAGTTGCTCGTAGCCCCAATCAATGGACTCCATTCCAATCCATGCGTTAGGCATGCCATTATCAGAACGCACAACGCCAGCCTGCCCAAAATTCAAACCAAAAGAAAGCAAATCTCGAAGATTGACGATACCATCATCATTGATATCTCCGTTATACACACAATTTGTATAACAAAAACAGGCCGGATTGTTGTGGGCTATCACGGACACATCGATTTTCAGGATTTCACACACCCCGGAAGTGGTACAATATTCAATATCGAAAGCATCCGATCCAGTGTAGTCGGTATCGGGAGAGTACACGATCGTGTGTTCACCTGTCAATATCTCACACTGTGTTGTATATGTCCCGGCCGCATCAAGGATACTGACATTCCCGAAGGACGGGGAAGTTGCAAGTGAAAATGTGTAGTCACTGACCGGAGGATTGTATTCAAGTTTCAGCACTTCATTGACTGGTATATCAAACTTGTATTCGACTGTATTTTCGGGGGCATAATCACCAACGCGAACAAGGATATTCCCGGTATGAAACTGGAGTCCGGTGAACACTTTATAATAGAGAGAAAGATCTCCATTAAAACCGGTCGCGGGTGTAAATTCAAAGACCCCTTCTCCAAGGTGAATCAACTCGGGCGAGTGGTCTGTAATGGGGAAATCTGACAACATATCATTCTCGAAGACATCGAAAGATATTGTTGTGTTGGAGATCACATGAACAACATCATCTTTTACGAATGAGATGTTACCAGGGTTATCGAATATTGTAATCTGGTAATCCGTTTGTTCCCCCGTTGGATAGCTTAAAGTCCATTGATCAGTCCCTGAAAAGCCTTCATTGGGAACATATGTCCAAAGCAAGCCATCCTGGGTCAGATTGCCGTTTCCGGCTGGTATGGTGACTGTCGCACCTGCATCACTGACTGCAAATGGCACGTCAGCAGAATTGTGTCCAAAAAGCTGAATGGAGGGCTGAACGGGAAAATCTGCATTAAGTGCATGAACCAGACCTGACTCTTCATGCCCCGTTGAATCCATGGCAAAATAGACGATGTAGGCCTCGCGTTCGCCTGGTGCAAATACAAAGGACATTGATGTCCCGTTGTTTATTGTGGCACCCCCGCCACTGATATAGCCGATCCTGGAAATGGTCAGAGGGCCGTCTGAGGACTGATCATTCATCAAAGGCTGAATCGATACAGGCGCTGTGCCTCCCGCGACTACATCAGGCGATGTAACAATTTTAGTGGTCTTGACCCTATAATGGACGGTCATGTATCGTGGAAAGGTCAATCCGGGAAGCGATCCGTTTTCCCTGTACTCTATCCCAATATAGGTGTCGCCCGTAAAATCTGCCGGGGGTTGAAAGTTCAGCATCCAGACATCTGAATTACCGATTTGAACCAATTTCAATGAATCTGCACCAGAAGAAGGGGACTGAACGACCCTGGGATTAACAAAATTGTCTTGGGAAATGAGGGTAATATCGTTGTTCAATATGCCTTTCTGACCATACACCATGAGGTATTCGGGATTTAGCTGCGCAAATGCACTAAAACCCATAATGATACACGCAATAAAGGCTTTCAGTCTCATTGAACGAATGTATGATAGTTTTGACC
>JBFKJL010000071.1:0-10099 GCA_041631795.1 Saprospiraceae bacterium
GCCAGGATGAAGATGAAGATCCTGTGGACCCTGGGGTTGAGCCAGAAAGGCCCCTGCGCCTGGACTGCCGGGATGTTCCTGTCTGCCGGTGCCTGGACAGTTTTTTTGACTTTCCTGCGTTTTGCCATGGAGCAAAAATACGCAAATATTATATTTTTATTTAATGTGTTTTTGGAGATCTGGAGAGGTCGAGACCTTGAGACTGCGAGATATGGAGATAACGAGAATGTGAGATCTTGAGAAAGCGAGAAATTTTTCAGTCTCTCGAAATCTACAAATCTCTATGTCTCGAAGTCTCCAAATCTCGATGTCTCAGAATCTCGGCATCCCGAAATCTCAAAATCTCATTGTCCCGAATTCTTAACTTAATACGGCCATGCACACGGATTGATGATCGCCCTGAACAATGCACCCAGGCCGACTTCAAACCCCGGATTCAACTGGATATTATTTCCCGACTGGAAGATGATATCTGTTTTACCATCGACGTCTTTTATCTCACCTGTTGAAATGATCTCCACATCAGCCTGGTAAACTTTAAAGGACGATGGCGGGTTCGGCACTTCAACAGTATTCGGACAGCACACATCCATTGGATCGCTCACAGCTATGGTTGCTGTACATGAGGCTAGTTCCTTGGTTTATCAGCGTTGAGCCGGCGGTCGTAGAAACATAAAATGCTTCACTATTACTATTATCAACATTCAGGATCCCATTTGTTTGATTAGTGAATGTTCCCGCGACATAAACTCCACGATGAGCATTTGTTCCTGTATTCAAGCCTAATGTTAATGTTCCATCGTTATTGAATGCAGAAGGACTCGCCAAATAAACATAGGTCGAGGGCGAGTTATCAACGTTCATAATTCCTGTATTGTTTATGGTTCCGCTATTGTACAGAAAGACTGCTTCCCAAGTGCTGCTTACAGTAGCACATACATTCAATGTGCCGGCATTATTAAAAACAGCCGATGCCCCGAAAACATTCACTGCACGGCCACCCGAACCATCAGCATTTATGACTCCTCCGGCATTATTATCCAAGGTTCCCGAATTGGCAAGCGCCCCAGAAGTACTTGTAGAATTAGTAATTATAATCGTACCATTATTGGTGGTCGTTCCTTTATTATCAAATCCTTCCGTTGATGATGCTCCGTCCAAAGTTAAGGTAACACCTGAATCTACTGTTAAAGAACCTGCTGCATTCACTGTGACACTCTGTGCAGCAGCATTTGCAGTAGCTGTCACTGCATGATTAATTGTAGCATCATTCCCGGCTACCGGAACCACACCACCAACCCACGTCGATGTCTGGTCCCATGCACCATTCTGCGCACTTGTGATTGTCTGTGCTGAAGAAATATTTACAGTACAGAAAAGAATGATTAGAGATAATACAAACCTGGTTGTAGTCAATTGATTTTCCATAGTCTTAAAAGTTTAACTGGTGTAAACCCCTGAAGTGTGCAGTTGATCGTTAGAGTTGCCCTACTCTCAATTCAGACGTCTTCATTCGGCTTAAAATAATTGCTTGGTTTATTTATTTATTCTGCAAAAATATTTCGTCAAATTAAAGAAATAAAAAATAATTCTAAAACCAAAAGAAAAACCCATCATTTATTACTGACCTGGATCAGCCTGGATGCTTCGCCAATGTGAATTAGACCGAGAGGTCGCAGGAAATTTGAAACCAAATTCTCCATGTCTCGAATCTCAGAATCTCCCGCTCTCAAGATCTCGACATCTGAAAAATCCCTATTTTCACCCCGCAATAAGAAGCACCATATGAAAAAGTTACTTCTCACAGGACTTGCAGGCCTGTGTTGTGTTTTACACAGTACAGCCCAGGTCGATTTCAACGAGTTGGAAGAGGTCACATCGACCTACCTCATCAAAAATGTGCATTTCCAGAAATCCGCTGGGGACAGCATGACCCTGACAAACATCCTTGTACGGGACGGCCTGATCCACAAGGTAGGACAGAATCTTCAACCGCCCTTCGATGCCCGGACCATTAACGCTGACTCCATGTACGCCTACCCCTCATTCATCGATGCCCTGTCCCACGCAGGGATACTCAAGAAGGAAGAAGGGAAAAGGCCGGACGTTAAATTTCCCGGGGCACCACCCGATGATATTGCTGGCATAACACCCCAAAACAAAGCCCTGGATGTGTTCAATCCATCAGACAACACTCTCAAAGACCTGCGAGAATCCGGATTTGCCATAGCCCATAGCGTCCCTCGTGGTAAAATGCTCCCGGGAAAAGGTGCTGTCATCAGCCTGCAAGGGAACAATAAAGACGCAATGGCGATCCGCGATGACGCATCGGTTTATTTTCAGTTTGAAAGAACACGCGGATTGTACCCATCCACAGTCATCGGCATCATGGCCAAATGGCGGGACTTGTATCGCAATGCAGAAATCGCTGCGCAACACGCCACACTCTATGAGTCATCCGGTGGCGGTGTCGCCAGGCCAAAGGTCAGCGAAGCCATCAAAGCCCTTGTTCCCCTGACCAACGGAGATGAATCCCTTTTTGTGCAGGCCAGGAACAGCAAGGATGTCTTCCGCGCCCTCGAACTCCAAAAAGAACTTGGCCACAAAATGGTGCTGGCCAACATTGAACAGGGCTGGTACGCCCTTGACGCTATCAGAGCTTCAGGCGCCCCTGTCGTACTATCAGCCAAATTGCCGAAGCCAGACAAGGAAAAGAAAAAGGGCAAAGCGGAAAAAGGTGAAAAAAAGAAAAGCGATCAACCCATGGACCCTGAAAAGGAAGCCCTCAAAAAACGCAAGGCCGAAAGCCTCAAAGCCTACGAATCCCAGGCCGCTGTTTTTGAAAAAGCAGGCATACCATTTGCCATCAGCATGATGGACACCAAGGGCAAAGACCTCAAAGCCAACCTGAAACGGATGATGGCGGCAGGATTGAGCGAAAAAGGTGCCATGGCCGCCATGACCACACATCCGGCCAGTCTCCTGGGGATCAGCCACCTTGCTGGTAGCATTGAGGAAGGAAAGTTGGCGAATATTTTCATCACAGATAAGCCCTATTTTGACGATGACGCCCACATCAAATACATTTTTGTAGACGGGCATTTTGAAGAACTGAAAATCAAGACTAAAAAGGTAAAGGGCAAAGAAGGAGAAAGTGAAGAACCGGCTGATGCTGTTTTCGGCAGATGGGCCTTTGAAGTGGAAATACCGGGACAGACACAAACGGGCAAAATAGTCATTGATAAAAATGATGGCGACTACGCAATATCTGTGACCGGTGATGATGATCCGGATGATGTGGATGAAGCCAGGGATATCGATATTTCCGGGCGCAATCTCACCTTCACCATTGATATCGAAGATGATGGTGTGACCATGGAAGTAGACTTCGACATCGAGGTGGATGACGATACATTTGAAGGCACCGTTAGCGTCGGAGAATTTGGCTCATTCGCCATAACTGGCATCAAATACAACGATCCCGATTAATCTGAACGTATAAATCAAGAATATCATGAAATATATCTCAACCGTTCTCCTGTTCATTTTTTCTTTTAGCCTTTACGGCCAAAACGACTCAGGAGACATCCTCATAAAAAACGGCACCCTTCTGACAATTACTGAGGGAACCAAAGAAAACACGGACATCCTCATCCGCAATGGTGTGATCGATAAGATCGCCAAGAACATCAAAGCCGACAATGTCCTTACAATAGATGCGACAGGGCTTTATGTTATGCCGGGGATCATCGATGCCCACTCCCACCTGGCCATCGATGCGGTCAATGAGTCGACCAACCCGGTGACCGCGGAAGTCAATGTAGGTGACGCCCTCGATCCTTTTGATATCGGTATCTACCGCGCTTTGGCGGGCGGCGTTTCGATATCCCATGCCATGCACGGCTCCGCCAATGCCATTGGCGGCCAGTGTGAAACGATCAAGCATCGCTGGGGCGTGACCAATCCGTCAGACCTGCGCATGGATGGCGCCCCGCGGACCATCAAATTTGCCCTGGGCGAAAATCCGATGCGCGTCCACGGTGAAGGCAACCGGATCTCCCCAAGTACACGTATGGGCGTCGAACAGGTCTTCAGGCGTGCTTTTTCTGAAGCCCTGGCCTACATGAAAGCTTGGGACGATTACAAGACAGGAAAAACAACGATCCCGCCAGCATACAATCTCAGGATGGAAACGATGGCAGACATCATCAAAGGGGACATCATTGTGCACTGCCACTCTTACCGGGCTGATGAGATCCTTATGCTGATGAATGTACTGGAGGATTTTGGTGTTAAAAAGCTCTGCTTCCAGCATGTCAACGAGGGCTTCAAGGTCGCCCCCGAGCTCGCAGCCTTTGGGGCACATGCTTCCGTCTTCTCGGACTGGTGGGCTTACAAATTTGAAGTGTATTATTCCACAGCGTATAACGCCACCATACTCACAAAAAATGGGGTCGTTACATCGATCAATTCCGATTCCGGTGAACTCATCAGGCACCTGTACCACGAGGCCGCCAAAAGCCAGAAATACGGTGGACTAACGGATACCGAGGCCCTCTCGCTCATCACCATCAACCCGGCCAAACAACTCGGCATCGAGGACAGGGTCGGCTCGCTCGAAAAGGGCAAAGAAGGCGACGTGGCTCTATTTAAGAATCATCCCCTTTCCATATACGCTGTACCTCAGATGACCATCGTCGATGGCATCATACGATTTGACATCAACAAAGATCCCAGCGATATGCGTATTGACGTGGACCCTGAAGAGGAGATCCCGGCGTTTTACGAATTTGAAGGGCATCACCATGAAGGCGATGCCTGTATGCAGGATGTGTTTGACTATTTTAACAATGAAAAATAATCCCCCGATGAAAAATATTTTGATTCTGTCCATCCTATTGATTTTCGCTTTTCAAGGTTTTGGCCAACAGGTCGAAAAATCGAAAAGTGGACTGTTCCTGCTTCAAGGTGGAACGATACACACGATCACCAATGGCACAATCAATGGAGATATCTTGATTAAAGATGGCCTGATCGCCGAGATCAATGACAATATCATTCACCCTGAGGCCCGGGTGATCGATTGCAAAGGCCTCAGCATTTACCCGGGACTCATCGATGCAGGCACAAAGCTGGGACTTGCCGAAATTGGGGCTGTGTCCCTGACTCAGGATCACGATGAGCTCGGTGACTTTACACCACACATGGATGCCCTGACCGCCGTCAACCCGACCTCCGTCAGCATTCCGGTGACAAGGGTCAATGGGATCACTACAGTTTTGACCGTCCCCTCACGCGGATTGTTTCCGGGAACAGCGGCTTTGATCAACCTGCACGGTTACACCCCGGAACAAATGTACGCCGGCTTCAAAGGTGTAGTTATGAATTTTCCTTCAACAGGACGGCGCAGCCGAAGGGACAGACGGTCAGATGAGGACATCAAAAAAGCCGAGGAAAAGGCATTGAAATCACTGACCGACTTTTGGGATAAAGCCGTCCTCAATGCAGAAATCCATAAAAAGATGAATGGCCAAACGAACCCTGACAAAAAATATACACCTCAGTTGGACGCCATGGTACCAGTCATCAATAACGAAGCCCCACTGCTGGTAGAGGTGAACCAGGAAAAGGATATCCTCAAAGCCCTCGATTGGATAAAGGAAAAGAAGATCAACGCCATATTCACAGGTGTGGCCGAAGGGCACCGGGTCGCCGATAGCCTGGCTAAATACAACATTCCTGTCATCACGGGACCCATCCTGAGCACACCCCGCAGGAATTCCGACAAGTATGATACACCCTATGCCAGTGCTGGCCTGATGCAGAAAGCCGGTGTCAAAGTGGCCATCAGAACCAATGAATCTGAAAATGTACGCAACCTGCCCTACAACGCGGGTTTTGCAGCCACATATGGAATGGGCGTAGAAGAGGCTCTGAAAGCCATCACCATTGTACCTGCAGAAATACTGGGCGTTGCAGACAAGTATGGCAGCATTGAACGCGGAAAAGTGGCCAACATCTTTATCACTGACGGTGATCCATTTGAAACCAAAACACAGGTCAGGCATTTGTTTATCAACGGATGGCAAATTCCCCTGGAAAGCCGTCATTCGCTCTTACACGAAGAGTTTCTTCAGCGCAGCCCGGGTTTGAAATAATAATATTTTTGTATTTCAAATCAACTTATATAAAGAACTCGAATGTAAAAATTACCGCATGTGGTATGGATATTCATTTGTTATTCAGGATTATTCCTGCTATGTTTGTCAGGCTAATGATGAAAAATTTTATATACCACAATTGGAGCTATTACTACTTTAAGTGGTGATGGACTTTGATTGTATTTAAAAAATATATGAAGGAGTCCATGATTTTTTGGACTCTTTTTTTTTATGGATATCCGTGGATCACATAGAATAGAACGTATCAGCACATATTATTTTGCTGACAAGCTTGCCCAGATCAGGCAGATGAGAGAAGCTGGTATGGACGTCATCAACCTGGGTGTAGGGAATCCTGACCTGGGACCCCACCATTCAATACGGCTCACTGTTGGTGAAATGTCGCGCCTTGAAGGTGTGCACGGCTATCAACCCTACCGCGGGATTCCCGAATTGCGGCAAGCCATGAGCGACTGGTACAGAAGATTTTACTTTGCACAGGTCGATCCGTCACATGAGATCCTTCCACTGATCGGGTCGAAGGAAGGGGTATTTCACATCTCCATGGCATTTCTCAACGAAGGGGATGAGGTTCTGGTGCCCAACCCGGGATACCTGGCTTATCAAAATGCATCGCAACTCGCTGGGGCACGCTTGAAAAGCTACACGCTTAAAGCGTCAAATGCCTACCTCCCTGATATGAAAGAGCTGGAAGCCATGGACACCTCTCGCGTGAAGATCATGTGGATCAGTTACCCGCATATGCCAACCGGGGCGACGGCATCCCTTGAAGTTTTCAAAAAGCTCATCCGTTTCACACGGGACAATAACATTATCCTTTGCCACGATAACCCCTATGCGCTTATCCTCAATAAGGTCCCTGTAAGTTTATTCCAGTTGGACGATGCCAGGGAAAATTGTCTTGAACTTTTTTCCATGAGCAAAATGTACAATATGGCTGGATGGCGGGTGGGTGCCATGATAGCCTCAAAACAAATAGTTGACCTGGTCTTAAAATTCAAAAGCAATGTGGATTCGGGCATGTTCAAACCCATTCAGATGGCAGCAACCGAAGCGCTGACGCTGGGTATCCCGTGGTTTGACATGCTGAACGATCAATACAGAAAAAGGCAGGTCGTAGGGGAAAATATATTAAGCACACTTGGCTGCACTTTCAAAAGTGAATCTGCTGGATTATTTATCTGGGCCAGGGTACCCGATCATTATGATTCCGGCGATGCATTCAGTGATGCGCTTTTGGAAAAGTGCCAATTGTTTCTCACCCCGGGCAGCATCTTTGGCGACCAGGGCAGGAGGTATGTCAGACTCTCGTTGTGTGCCCCGGAACAACGGCTCAAGAAAGCCCTCGACCGCGTCAGCAAGTTTGTAAACGTCAATCCCTCCAAGGTATGAAAATAGGTATCATCGGACTCGGTCTTATCGGTGGTTCCATTGCCCGGGAATTAAAGGTCAGGGGGCTCGGCACGATCGTGGTCTATGGCGTGGAAAGCAACGCACTACATGCACAAAAGGCTTTGGACCTGGGACTGGTCCATCAGCTTATCTCTCTGGATGATGCCATCGAAAACTGTGATGTGATCATCACAGCCATCCCGGTCAACAGCATCGAGAATATGCTGCCCTACCTGCTGGATGATCTCAGGGATGACCAGGTCGTGATCGATACCGGCTCAACAAAAGCAGGTATTTGCCGGGCGGCAGATCAGACAAAGAACAGGCGTCGATTCGTGGCTGCGCACCCGCTTGCAGGTACAGAATTTTCAGGGCCGGAGGCGGCAATAATGGACCTGTTCAAGGGCAAAAAGAATATTATCTGCGATGAACATAAAACAGATAAGGATGCCCTTGATCTCGCACTGAAGATATTTGAATTCCTCGGCATGCAAACCTACTTTCTCTCACCGGATGCCCACGACAAACATGTCGCCTACGTATCCCACTTGTCGCACATCAGCTCTTTTACCCTGAGTCAAACCGTGCTCGACATTGAAGAAGATGAAAAACAGATCTTCAACCTGGCGAGTACGGGCTTTGCATCCACAGTCCGGTTAGCCAAAAGTAATCCGGACACATGGACGCCAATATTTGAAAACAACGCAAAATACCTCGTGGAAGCTTTGGACAGGTACATCAGCTACCTCGACAAATTCAGGCAGGCCATACGAGACGGACAAACAGAGACCATTAAGAACGATATTAAAAAAGCCAATACCATCAAACATGTCCTTGATGGAATCCATTTAAATGAAGAAAAAACAATTGACAAGAAATGACTATCGGAGAAGCATTGAAAGTAAAACGCCAATCATGGCTGACCAAGGATAAAAGACCCATCGTTATTGCAGGTCCCTGCAGTGCAGAAACAGAAGAGCAGGTCATGGAAACAGCTGTTCGTCTAAAGGCTACAGGAAAATCAGATATCTTCCGCGCCGGCATTTGGAAACCCAGGACAAGGCCAAATTCCTTTGAAGGGGTGGGCGTCAAGGGCCTGCCATGGATGCAAAAGGTTAAGGAGGTGACGGGATTTCCCACCACTGTGGAAGTCGCAAAAGCCAGCCATGTGGATTTGTGCCTCGAGTTTGGGATAGACATCCTCTGGTTAGGCGCACGCACAACGGTCAATCCCTTTGCAGTTCAGGAAATTGCCGATGCCCTGAAAGGTGTGGACATCCCCGTTTTGGTCAAAAACCCCATCAATCCCGACCTTTCCTTGTGGATCGGCAGTATTGAACGCCTTCAGAAAGCGGGCATCAAGGAAATTGGCGCCATCCACAGGGGATTCTCAAACCTGGGTGAAAAGTTCTACCGCAACAGGCCACAATGGCAAATCGCCATCGAGTTTATCCGGAAGAATCCATCCATACCTATCATCTGTGATCCAAGCCATATTTGTGGACGGCGCGACATCCTGCAGGAAGTCGGCCAGAAAGCCATGGACCTCGACTATGACGGGCTCATGATCGAGTGCCACATCGATCCCGATAAAGCATGGAGCGACGCCAGACAACAAATAACGCCAGAGGCGTTTGGCGCCATGATCACAGATATGGTGCTCAGGGAAGATTACGAGGACAACATCCCCCTCCAGAGCAAGCTGGAATCCCTCAGGCAGGAACTCGACCACATCGATGATGAAATTCTGAATTTATTGTCCAACAGGATGAAAATAGCCGAGGACATCGGACGTTATAAAAAGGAGAATAATATCACCATCCTCCAACCCAAGAGATGGAATGAGATCATTGAGAAAAGCAGGAAACAGGCACATGCATCAGGATTGAGCGAGGAATTTGTGCTTAAATTCATATCCGCCATACACAATGAAAGCATCGACCACCAAGAGCGGATCATGCAGGGAAAATAGATTATTGACAAATTATTTATTCGATTATGAATTTAGAACCCTTTGTAGCTGTCAGCGGTGAATCAGGACTTTTCAAACTGGTCACTTCACGCAACAACGGCCTTGTACTTGAAAGCCTTGATACCGGTAAATCAAGATTCTATTCTGTCCGAAAACACCAATTCACCCCCCTCGGCACCGTAGCGATCTACACTTTACAGGATGCCACTCCCTTGAACGAGATCTTTGAGACCATGAAATCGCGCCTCAACACGACACCACCTGTCAGCGTCAAAGCACCAAAACATGAGATCGAGGAATACTTTGAAAGCATCCTCCCCGATTACGACGAAGACCGGGTCTTTGTCAATGATATGAAGAAGGTCATCCGGTGGTTTGGGTTTTTGGAAAATAGGGGATTGCTGGATACAAGTGATCAAGAAGAATAGCAGGAACAGCAGTTCAGTAAATGACAAATTTCAAGCACCAAATTCCAAAAAAGGACCTTTGGTAAAATTCAAATTCTAAGCACCAAATTCCAAAGATAACCTTGGTAAATTTCAAATTCTAAGCA
>JBFKJL010000072.1:0-10096 GCA_041631795.1 Saprospiraceae bacterium
CACTTTCGATCCCATAATCGATCGTATGTGTGGTGTAAACGAAGTATTCCTTAAACCAATCCAGTTCGATCCCACTGATCTTTTCCATGATCCTGATAAAATCATTGGGATTGGGATGTTTGAATTTCCAGGTGTCATAGTAGACTTTCATCCCGCGAAGGAACTTTTGACGCCCGATGATATACTCAATTTGTTTGAGAAAAACAGATCCCTTCGTGTAAGCTGCCACTGAATGTGCGGTATTGGTGATATAATGGTCGTCATGGGTTGACAAGGGTTCTTCTCTACCCGATAACGCGAATCGGGTATATCCCCGAACAGCGTTCTTCTGAGGGTTTGCGGATACATTGCCGGGTAATAAGCCCACCTCCCTCAAATGGTTTCTGACTTCAGAGCCAACGAATGATGTGAAACCCTCGTCCATCCAGGGATAGAGACTCTCATTATTGGCTAAAACCCCCTGGTACCATGAATGCACCAATTCATGAATGCTTGTGCCTACAAGCCTTTGAAATGTGCGATCACCAGTGATCAGTGTCGCCATGGGGTATTCCATACCGCCATCACCACCCTGGATAAAGCTGTATTGGGAGTAAGGGTATTCCCCATAATTGGCATTGAGAAACGTCAGCGCTTCATTCATGACTTCGTGGAGGTTGCGCCAGTTGTCGCTGTTCATTTCATTTTCCTCAAAAAAATAGTGAAAAACTATGCCAGCATCTGTCTCTTTTATGAGATGGGTGTAGTCAGGATCTGCAGCCCAAACAAAATCATGTACATTTCTGGCTTCAAAGACCCAGGTCAGTTTGCGGCCCTGAAAGATCTTTCTTTTCCTGGTATCTTTAGATGAGTACCCATGTCCCATCTTATCGGCATCTTTCAATACCCCTGTTGCCCCTATCGTGTAAGCCCTGTCAATTTCTATTTGAACCCTGAAATCCCCCCATACCCCGTGAAATTCACGGCCGATATAGGGGTTGGCATGCCATCCCTGGTAATCGTATTCGCACATCTTGGGATACCATTGTGCCATTGAATACCTGATGCCATCCTTGCTGTCTCTGCCAGAGCGTCGTATTTGCACGGGTACCTGGGATTCAAAACGCATGGTGAATGTCACCCGGGACTGTGGCAGTATGGGTTTGGGCAGGTCTACCTCAAGGATGGTTCCTTCGACAACATACGCACAGGGAGATCCATTCATGTCAAGAGAAAGAATGTTGTGATATCCTGTTTCATCCTCTTTGAGATAATAGATTCTGTCCATCACCCTCGGATCTGGATCTTCAATCGTCCTTGATCGTACGTCCATCATGGAGCCGGGCTGAAATGCATTGAAGTAGAGATGATAAAAGACCTTGCGCAGCGTATCCGGACTGTTATTATAGTAGGTGAGTCTTTGCTTGCCTTTAAACCTGTTTGTTTCGACTTCCATATCTATGACCATGTCGTATTCGACTCTTTGCTGCCATCGATCCGGCTGGGCCATACAAAGTGAAAAAGGAATGAGGTACATTAGGACGACAATCATGAACTTCATATTCATACAATTTCCTCTGGTTTTGCGATGGGTCCGATCAACTGCCTGAATGATCCCCAGTTGAACAGGTATTTACACGTCATGACAAAAACTATGGCACATGCCAGGAATACAACTGTCAGAAGATTGGCATTAATTTCCTGAGTGGTGAATAAACTTTCAGTTCTGATGGCCGCCCCTTCATATCCAAAAAATACCGAGCCAGCAAAATTTGTTGCCGCATGGACACCGAGTGCTAATTCAAGGCCATCATCCATGATAGTGATTATTCCAAGGAACAGACCTGCAGAAATATAATAGGCCTGCATCGTTCCGTATCCAAACTGCCTGATCTCGGGATTCATGGAATGCACAAGGCCGAAAAGGATGGAAGTAATGATGAGAGGAACCCATTTGTTTTTAGCGAGCAACCCAAATCCCTGCATAAGATACCCTCTGAAAAATATTTCCTCAAGGCTCGTCTGTACTGGTAAGAGAAAGATGGAGATCAACAATAAAGGAATGAACATTTTAAATTGAAACTGGAAGGTGTAATTGCCAGGATCAATAAAATAATTGATCATTTCAAATGCCAGGGTCAATAATATCCAAAATCCAAATCCGAAGAAAATCTTGTTCCAGTTGATCTTTGGCGCTCCGGTGATCAGTGTTTTGAAACTCCGGCCATGCATGGGGCGAAAAATAAAATATAAAGCTGTAAAAGCACCTATAAACATGACGAGCAACAGCGCAAATCCCATATTTGAATTAATGCCGTAGATCCCAAAATCTGGATTGCTTTGAAATTCCTGGATGTCATCCAGTCCCAGGTCGGGATTACTGTTGATCGATCTCAACAAGGCAAAAGTCAGAGGCAATTGGCCAATAATGTATCCCAATGCGGCCACAACGATGACCACCAGGTAACGCCACCAATGATTCAGCCCTTTAAACACACTTTCAAAAAACATAATGGAAATTTAGTGGGACAAAAATACACAATGCGAAACACTAAATATTCGTAATCCGATTTTATTATTTTTGCATTTATAAAAGTATTCACAAAGCTTATGAATGGTACAAAACAATTTAACACGATTCTTGCAGCAGGTTTGATCATTGTCGGGGTTTTACTCAGAATTATCCCCCATCCTCCAAACGTGACACCCATAGCGGCTATTGCCCTCCTTGGCGGGGCATACATCGGGAAAAAATACCTGGCTTTTCTCATTCCGCTGGCAGCATTATTTCTCAGTGACGTACTTTTGAACAATACGATCAACAAGGTTTATTTTACCGATTCACCAGGTTTTGTCCTTTGGAGTCCTTACATGGCCTTCACTTATGCAGCTTTCCTGCTTATGGTGCTGATCGGTATTGTCTACCTCAAAAAACCGTCCTTTTTCAAGAATATCCTGGGTGCTGTAGGCGCCTCGGTATTATTCTTCTTTGTCAGCAACATAGGTGTGTGGATCATGCCGGGTGGATACCCTGAAACACTGGGAGGATTAGTGACATGCCTGACGGCCGGATTGCCTTTCTTTAGAAATACACTTGTCGGAAACGTTGTCTATGTGATTGTCTTCTTTAGTGCATTTTCCTATATCCAGAAAGTCTATTTGTCAAAGAACATTGCCCGCGTCAATAACTCTTGAAAATGAAATACCATGGATAAGGCACTCGAAACGATGATTAACAACATGCCTGAAAAAACAGGCAAATCACTTGACCAATGGAAAGCCATACTCAAGAAAAAAGTCTTTGCCAAACACAGCGAGGCTGTAAAATTCCTGAAGATGGAGCATGGCGTTTCCCATGGTTTTGCCAATACGATCGTTCATTTGTCAAAGGATGATAAAGACCAGGACACAGACCTGGTTTCAAAACAGTATATGGGCAAGGAGACGCTCAAGACTATTTATGACACCCTGGCAGATTATTTCAAGGGTCTCGGAAAAGATGTGGAACTGGCACCGAAAAAAGCCTACGTTAGTGTTCGACGCAAAAAGCAATTTGCCATTATCCAGCCTTCAACAAAGACGAGGGTTGACCTGGGAATCAATCTGAAAGGAAAGGTGGCAGTTGGCAGACTTGAAAACTCGGGAAGCTTCAATGCCATGGTATCACATCGGGTCAGGTTGGAAAGTTCAGATCAAGTGGACAAGGATGTTCGGGCCTGGTTAAAAGAAGCTTACGATGCCGCCGGGTAGTCTATAGGCTTAATCCTTGTAGGGATCAAAAACATCCTCTCCAGCCATAGCCACGCCAATGGGATTCAGCCTGAAGAGCACCTTGATCGTATCCCCCTGGTATTCCAATACATCTTCAAGTGATTTATAACACTCAGGACTCTCGTCAGCGCCTCCGCCGCGCAATTCTATGCCCAATTGCCTGGCACGTGCTTTAGTGTTATTGAAATCCACAAGACCCGGCCTGATGACTGTCCGCTTTCGATTGCCATCCCGGTCCCTTTTAAAACGAATTTTACCTGCAGCTTTTCGTCGGGACATGACACGTCCGGCGCCATGCACAGTAGAATACAGTCCTGCTTTGGAAGTTTCACTGTCTGTACCCTCTACGATCACGGATGTGTCAAACATCGTGGCTCCTATAAATCCTTTTTGACCCGGAAAGGCCGGTGTGCACCCTTTTCTCACAACCCAGTATTCCTCGCCGAAATGCTGTTCGCGCCAGGCGAAATTGTGATGGTTATGGACCTGGTAAGTCACATTAGGATGGTCCATGATATCGAGAACTTTGCCGACGACCCACTCCCTGCCGGCGTAAGCGTATTCTCCTGCCACATCCAGGCATTCCAGATAATCCTGCGCTGTTTCAGAAGCCAAATCAAACAATATAGGCGGTGAAAACATGCCGCCGTCCACGGAATGCGCATCAAAGGGCAGACCCCGTGAAACGGAAATAAACCCTGTGGTTATATTGTGCCCAAAACCCCTCGACCCAAAATGGACGCCTATCCAGATATATTCATCATCGTCATAAAAGATATCGACAAAATGATTCCCAGCCCCTACAGTGCCCAACTGATCCCGCGCCCGCTGAAACAGTTTTTGCTTGTGTGACCTGGTCGTTTTAATATTTAACTTGTCAATGCGTTCAATGACCGGGTGATCGACCCTTTCGTTATTCACCCTTCCAATGCCAAAACTGATTTGCTTCTCTATAGCATCCATCAGCGACGCAACTTCCCCCAGCGCTTCTCTTTTGACGTCTGTACGAACAGCCATATTGCCACAGGCGATGTCAAAACCGACGCCAGACAATGAGATCTTATCCCTGTAAGCCACTACCCCACCAATGGGATGGCCGTAGCCGATATGGGCATCGGCCGTAAGCACGCCATAGTCCTCTGTCCCGGTGCAGGTTTTCAGTTGTTCTACAGCTTGCGGATCTATGATCTCTTCGCCAAATATTTTTATCCTGGTCATCGTGATCTATAATTGGGCATGGTTAGCTTTACAAAGCTAAACAAAAGGTGATTCATAGCTGGTTCCATCAGGGAGGCACATTTAATGGTCAAACCAATGAATTGGTCGAATTCATCCTTCGAATTGTCATGATGTCATTTACATTGGTGTATGTCCCAATTCGTTGGAGATTATATCGGGCTTGTTCATGTCTTGACATCTTTTGTGGCCATGGTCGCCGGAGCAATTGTCATTTGTACCGAAAAAGGCACATCGGCACACAGGAAAGTGGGATATGTGTTTGTTGTGAACATGCTCGCACTGCTCATTTCGGCCATGTTCATTTACAGACTATTCAAAGGATTTGGCATTTTTCACATCATTGCTCTGGTCGGTTTTGTGTATATCCTTGCAGGCACGATACCAGCCGTTATAAAAATGCGTGGATGGATAAAATGGCATTCTTATTTTATGTACTGGTCGGTTATCGGTCTTTATTGTGCATTTACGGCTGAGATTTTTGTCAGGGTGCCTGACGCGCCATTCTGGGGGGCTGTGGGTATGGCCACAGGGCTTGTCGCCTTCCTGGGCGGCATATATTATGGCAAATACAAAAAAGATTGGCAGATTTTTGTAGAAAAGCATGATGGGGAAGATCATTAATTTGCTATATTTTCATATTCATTGAAATCAAAAGAAGTCAGGAGTATTCATTATGCCATCAGTTTTCGGACACGCATTATCAGCCATTGGTTTTGGTTCTGTCTTATCGACAAGGACTGAAAAAGTAAAATTTTATGTGCTTGCCATAGCCTGTGCTGCCCTCCCTGATGCGGACATGATCATGTTCAAGTTTGGCATCCCCTACCATCATTGGCTCGGACACAGGGGATTTTTTCATTCACTGGTATTTGCGTTGATACTGGCCCTGGTGGTCAAAGGCGTATTCTATGCCAAAACAAAATTGTTCTCACCAACCGGAATCTATTTGATATTGGTGTTTTTTTTGGTAACAGCTTCACATGGCGTACTCGATGCCATGACCACAGGCGGCAGGGGGATTGCCTTCTTTTCGCCCTTTGACAATACCAGGCATTTTCTTCCGTGGAGATTTATCCAGGTGTCGCCATTGAGTGCAGGTGACTTTTTCGGGGCGTGGGGTCTTGCTGTTCTCAAGAGTGAGGCGATATACATCGGGATACCCATGCTTGCTGTACTGATCTTCAGCAAATATTTTCATAATCGACATTTTTAATCCGGACACAGTAATGAAAAGAATCAAAATACTGACCATCACACTTTTTGCCACAACTTTATTATTTGGTGAAGAAACTTCATTTCAAGTTGGCGATACGAGCCGTGTGCTTTTTATAGGCAACAGTTATACATACTTCTGGAATTTGCCTCAGCACGTTTCCCTTATGGCTGAAAGCAAAGGCATCCCCCTTATGGCACGTCAGTCCACGGCTGGAGGGTCAACGCTCGGGAACCATTGGAAGGATGAAAAAGGGCTCCGGTCAAGGGATATTCTTTCAAGTGATGCTTTCGACATTGTCATTATCCAGGATCACAGCATGCGTACCATCAATGCCCCTGACAGTCTGCACTTTTACGGAGAAAAGCTTGGACAAATGATTAAAGATCAGGGGGCCGAAGTTTATTTGTACATGACATGGGCGCGCCAGTGGGATCCCTACATGATCAAACCCATCGAAGAACAATACAAGAATCTTGCGGAGCAGTTAGGGGCCACAATTGTTCCTGTGGGACTGGCGTGGAAGGAAGCTCTCCGTTTACGCCCCGGCATTCCTTTGTTTGACAGTGACGGAAGTCATCCTTCACCGTCAGGAACCTACCTTACTGCGTGCGTGTTTTTTACTGCGCTTACAGGGGAATCGCCCATCGGGCTGCCTGAAAGACTGGTGACCGAAGACAAGGCCGGAGAAAAGCTGTACATTAATATTCAGTCAAAGGAGGATGCTTTGTTTTACCAGAAAGTTGCGCACGAAGTAGTGCTGAACCATTTGGATAAGGAATAATCGAATGCTGGCAAGGACTTACAAAATAGAGACTGACCGGCTCATCATCAGGTGCTTTGAACCGCGGGATGCCAGGCTGGTCAAAATTTCTATAGATGAAAGTTTAAAGCACTTAATACCATGGATGGCCTGGGCAAAAAATGAACCTGAATCAATTGAGCAAAAAATTGAAAGACTTCGAAAATACAGAGGGCAATTTGACCTTGGACAGGACTATAACTTTGGGATTTTTAGCAAGGATGAAAAGCACCTTGTCGGTGCAACCGGGCTTCATACAAGGCTGGGCGAAAATGCACGAGAAATTGGTTATTGGATCAATGTAAACTATTTGAGACAGGGATACGCTACCGAAGCTGTTCAAGCACTCATTAAAGTGGGGTTTGAAGTTGAACTGCTCGATAGAATTGAGATCAGATGTGATCCGAAGAATATTCCAAGCCAGAGCATTCCTAAAAAGCTGGGATTCCTTCACGAGGGCACACTTAAAAACAGGACTCCCGATACAATTTGTGCATTACGAGATGTTATAATCTGGTCAATGACCAAAGAAGATTATGTTGGAAAAGGGATAGCTGATTTTAAATTGAAAGCCTATAATATCATCAACGATCAGATCATTTAACTCGACAAGAAACCAACAGATTCTCCCTAAATGGTAACACTCATCGGAATGTGGATGAAATCAAGGCTTGGGTTGAAATTCAAAATGGGAACCAGAATTCTGAATCAATGCCCTACTCAGGGTATTCAATGCGGACATGGTAAATACTGCGCAACAGGGCACTGAACACATTGATACATTCCTCGAGTTCGTTGAATGTTAATTCTGAATCATACAGCTGGCCCTCCCCGATCTTGTATTCAACGATCTTCTTGATCAATTCATCAATGGCCTGGCCGGTCGGATTATCAAGGCTCTTGGAAGCGGCTTCTATGGAATCCGCGAGCATCATGATCGTCTCTTCCTTGGTGCGGGGCTTTGGGCCGGGGTACTGGAACAGTGTTTCATCGAACTCCCTGTCGGGTTCGCTTTTGATTTGATTTCGATAAAAATATTCGACCCTTGTCGTGCCGTGGTGGGTGGTAATAAAATCGATGATGATCTGCGGCAGTTTGGCCTTTTTGGCCATCTTTTCTCCTTCTATGACATGATCTATAATGACCTTGGCGCTTTCAAAATTACTCAGGCCATTATGCCCGTCTTTTTTGGGATTATTTTCGATAAAATACTGTGGATGAATTGTTTTACCGATATCGTGGTACAGGGCGGCCACCTTGACGAGGAGGCTGTTGGCTCCGATCTTGTCGGCTGCCGCTTCGCTCAGATTGGCCACCTGGAGCGAATGCTGCATGGTGCCTGGCGCCTTGATGGACAGTTCTTTGAGGAGGGGCTTGTTCATGTCCCCCAATTCGGCAAGGGTAATGCTTGAGACAAATCCGAACATACGTTCTACAAGTGGGATGAATGGATATGCCAGTAGCAAAAGAAGGGCATTGACAACAAGCCAGCCAAAAACCGGAAGTTCGTTGTTGTTCAGCGAACCGGAATTGATAAGGGCTAATCCAAGATATCCAACAAGGTAGCTGGCCAGGATGATGACAATGGCCTGAAAGAATTTGTTCCAGTAGCGTGTTTCGACGATGACCAGGACGGTCACAATACCCGCCAGGATCTGCAGAAAGGTAAACTCATACCCCAGACTACTGAGAAAACTCGCGATCAGGATGACAACGATATGGACAAACAACGCCAGCCGTACGCCAAAAAAGTTGGATACCACGATGGGGGTAATACAAAATGGGATCATGTAGGGACTGATCGTCCCACTGCGCTCGACGAGATAGACCAGGAGGGCGAACAGGACAGGCCAGAAAAGAAGGAAGGATATCCCTTTTGCCGTTTCTGTCAGTTTAGGAAAACTTCTCAGGGAGTACAGTATCAGCACGCCAATGATGAGGGCTGTGAGCAGGAAATAACCCAAAAATGCAAGCACATTGTCAAAAGTAAATGGTTTGATCACACTGCTCCTGAAGTGAGTGTCCAATTGTTGTTTTTTCAGGGCCGTCAGCCGTTCACCTGTTTTGATAATGGTCTCCCCCTTTCTGACAGATACATTGTCCTTGGTGAGTTCTTCGAGAGTCTGCTCAATCATTTTATTACGCATGGCATTGTCAAGTGTCGCTGATACTTGTACATGGGCTTCAAGTGCATTGCGAGCATCTTCCTGGGTGAAGAAGATATTCTTCGCGTAAAGATCTTTCACAAGTGCATCAAAAGCTTCATTCCTGGTTTTCAGTTCATTGGCTTTTAACCTTGTTTCCATGCCTTTATTCAACAGAAGAACCGAGGTATTGTCTTCTTTAAAATCCACAACAGGATATTCGTAGACCTCTTCAAAGGCTGACGTGATCACTTCTTTCTGCGGGATGAGGTCAGGCTTCACTTTCAGCAAGTCATCTATCGCACTGGCAATGTTAAAATCCGACTTCCGATATATCCTGGAAAATGATGACTGAAGCTCGGCTCTTTTTTGCGTGACCTCTCTGTCGGACAAGCCTATGACAAAGGAAGAAGCGGCCTCGACATCAGGAAGCGTCCAGGTCTCTCCCACCCTGATGTTTGAATTCTTGATTTGATTACCGGGAAACAGGAGGCAAATGAAAGTGACTGCAAGGAGGATCATTATGAGCTTGGGTAGATCCTTCAATGCAAATGCTCTAATTTTACTTGCATCTTGGGTAGCCATACCACAAATTAAGCGATTTTAAAACGAAAAGTACCTCACTTGGGGTTCCATTTGACCTCATCGATACCGTCCTTGAAAGCCAGGAACCTGGCCAGAGAAAAGAAATAATCAGATAGCCTGTTGAGATACCTCACGATCAGAGGATCAACAGATCCATTATTGGAGAAAGCCACAACGCGCCTTTCAGCCCTTCGCGATACAGTTCTGCAGACATGGGCCAGGGCTATGCGTTCGTTGCCCCCGGGAAGGATGAAGGTCTTTAGTACAGGGAGGTCCTGGTGCAGCCTGTCTATGGATTGTTCGAGGGCATCGATCCAGGATTCGTTTATCTTCGGCAAAGGCAGGTCCTTTGTCGGATCAGAA
>JBFKJL010000073.1:0-9640 GCA_041631795.1 Saprospiraceae bacterium
CCCCAGGTGATGGTCACTGTGACAGCAGCTTCCTGTGTTGGAGCTTCAGTTCTTGAATACCAATGGGAAAAATCAGAGGGTGGTGGAGCGTGGACCGAGATCGCAGGTGCCACTGGTGAGACGTATGATCCGCCCATGATCACTGTGACGACACAATACAGGCGAAAAGTGAGGAAAGTTGCAGGGTGTGCGTGGGCATATTCCAATGAAGTCATCAAATCACTCGATGGCGTCTGCGACGGGGGAAGTATCGGAGAAGATGAAGAGGAATGCGGGTCCTTTGATCCTGCCGAGATCTACAGCATCATACCGGGATCATGTCCTGGAGGCTTGACGTTCGAAGAAGGATTGACGTGCTGTGCCAGTGGTGGCGATAAGACGAGCAGCTGGACCTTCCAGTACACGGGTGCATCGTGCGCAGCTTCGAACAACAACCAGGGTATCCAGGGTGACAAGTGGGATTGTACAGGTGACGCTGGCAATGATGCCCAGGTGTATATTGTATCGAACGACCAGGTGACCGGCACAGGGGGCAATGTCTTTTTTGCAGGATATGTCAGTCTGAACAGCACGTTCACAGCGACGGCGGCCAATGGTGGTCAGTCGCAGTTTCCATCGAATACATACTTCCACATATTTGACACACAAGGGGGGACCGAGATCCAATGGGTCCAGATCCATGCGTCATGTTCAGTGCCTGTGGTGACGGGTGACCAGTTTGGATCCCTGCTTTTGCACAGTGCGGTTTTTGCCAATGGATACGAATGTGGATCATCCAGTGGCGGCAGCACCCCACTTGAATACCAATGGGAGCAATCAGAGGGTGGTGGACCGTGGACGGAGATCAGCGGGGCCACGGGCGAGACATACGATCCGCCGCTGATCACGGTGACAACGCTTTACAGGCGTAAGACGAGAAAAATTGCGGGTTGCACATGGGCGTATTCAAACATAGTCATCAAATCAATCGATGGGCTTTGCGATTCGGGGACTATCGGAGAAGATGAAGAGCATTGCGGTCCATTTGATCCAGTTATGATGTTTACATTGACCGCAGCATCCTGCCCCTCAGGAAGCGGGATGGAATATCAGTGGGAAAAATCTGAAGGAGGAGGCCCATGGACGGAAATATCGGGAGCGACAGGTGAGACGTATGACCCACCATTAATAACGGTGACGACATTATACCGGCGCAAGGCCAGGAAAATTGCCGGCTGTACCTGGGCCATCTCAAATGAAGTCGAAAAATCAGTTGAAGGAATATGTGATGGCGGCACCATAGGTTCTGATGAGGATAATTGTTCTGCATTTGATCCTACAATTATATCAACGATAGTACCTGCCTATTGTAATGGGACTATTTCATATGAAGCAGGTCTGTCATGTTGTGAAATCGGTGGCAACAGATCCAAACTTTTTACATTCCAATATACAGGGGAAAGTTGTGCCGCCTCCAATAACAATCAAGGACCCCAGGGTTTAAGCTGGGATTGTTCAGGTGACCCAATGAACGATGACCTTGTATTTATTGTAGTGAATGACCAGGTGTCCGGAACCGGTGGTGAAGTCTATTTCCAGGGCTTTGTCTCGCTTGGATCAGGATTCACTGCTGATGCTCAAAGCCTTGGATTGACACAATTCGCTTCAACTATTTACATCCACATTTATGATGATGTGAATGGAACTGAAGTACAATGGATTCATATTCACACAGCTTGTTCTGTGCCCATTGTGACAGGTGATCAGTTTGGGTCGATCATCATCTTGTATTCAGAATCCAAGAATGGATTTACATGCGGCAGTGTCACCGGATTAAGTGATGACCTGGAGTATCAATGGGAGAAAATGGAAGCAGGTGGGTCATGGACAGAAATTCCTGGTGCCACCGGGGAAAATTATGACCCTCCGCTGATTTCGGTGACAACGGTTTTCAGAAGAAAAGCCAGAACAGTTGCCGGCTGTGCATGGGCTTATTCGAATGAAGTGATCAAGACGGTCTTTGACGCGTGTGATGCGGGAACCATAGGTTATGATGAAATGGAATGCGGGTGTTTTGATCCGGCGGAAATCATCAATCTGACCGCTCCTTTATGTCAAGGCAGTGGGTCTATCGAGTACAGGTGGGAACAGATGACAGAAGGTGGGACTTGGGAAGAAATAACGATGGGCACATCTGCTCCAAGTTCAGTGACTGTTTCCATAAACTCATATACGGATGATGTTGAAGAGGAAGGACCAGATTCTGATAATATTCCCGGACAGATCGTAAGAAACAGTCCCGATCTTGAATTGACGGAAGATCTTGAACCGCCATCATCCGGCACACAAAAAATTGGGCTGAGATTTACGAATATCCAGGTTCCAGATAATGCGACCATCACGAATGCCTATGTCACATTCAGGGCCATTGCTCCCGATCCTCCCATGACCAATAACAATGCAGCTTCCCTGACCATCCATGGCAATGATGTCGATGATGCCGTGACTTTTCCACAGTTGAATTATGATCTGACAAACAGGGTGTTAACATCTGCCTCTGTCAACTGGATACCTGGAGCCTGGACAACAGGAAATGACTACAATACACCTTCGATCACCTCGGTCATCCAGGAAATTGTGAGTCGCCCGGGATGGGCCCAGGGCAACGATATTGCCCTGATTATATCAGGAAATGGGTCCAGAAGTGCAGAAAGTTACGATAATTCGGGGGTAAACCCTCCCAAAATTGTCATAGAGTATACAACTGGTAGTTTTATCACTACCCTGAACTACGATCCCCCTATTATATGTGAGACTATGAAGTACAGGCGAAAAGTACGAATTGACGGCTGTGACTTCATTTATTCCAATGAAGTCACCAAAGAAGTGCTCGATGTTGGCGAGACCAACAATGGCGAGATCTGTCGTGATTGTAATTTCAGGGACGAGTTTACAATCCAGACTTTCTATGGGTCTGATGGGAGTGAAAACTGGGCCATGGACAACTGGGATGAAGTCGGTGATGACAACTCGGCCTACAATGGGGATATCTATATCCAGAACGGTGAACTCCACCTGGGCCACACCGGCGGTTCCATGCCTTCTATCAAACGCCATGTCGACCTGAGTGCACGAACCAGGGCTTATCTCTCTTTTGATGTGATTTCAAGCCTGGACCTGACCACAAGCGACGGGTTTTCTGTAGACGTTTTCAACGGATCCACATGGACGACTGTCTATACTTACTTTGGGCAGGTCACAGTACAGCAAAACATCTTTGTGGAACTGACGCCTTTCATGAATGCCCTCACAGAAATTCGTTTTGGCATACTGGCCGGTTTTGGCATAGTCGGAAAAGAATACAGATTCGACAATGTCAATATAGATGTTGATTGCGTCTGTGACGTGGAAGCTGTCGCAAGCAATGATGTGACAATATGTCGTGGAGACACGGTCCAACTGATTGTCACGGGAGGCATGACCGCACTTTGGTCTCCGGCAGGAACCCTGAGCGACAATACAAGCTATTCACCCCTGGCCTTTCCCATAAACACAACGACATATACCGTCACCGTCACAGACGAGTACAATTGTACAGCGACAGATGATGTCACGGTCACTGTTCTTGACACACCCAATGCGTCGATCATTAGTACGATAGAAGATTATTGCTATGAGAACACAGGGTCTGTGACCATCGATGTGTTCGATGGTGCGCCACCTTACTTCATTCAATGGTCTTCCGAAGACGGCTCCCACTCAGGCGGAGCACTTTTGACTTCGGAAGGCACAGCCGAAATAACCGGGCTCATGGGAGGAACAACATATTGTTTAACCGTAACAGACAACAATGGATGCTCGAATTAACACACTATTAACCAACATATGCAATAAGAGAATTATGATGAGTAAATCATTTATCATGGCCGCTGTATTCATGTCTTTCGCCACTTGGAGCGTTGGCCAGGAAATATGCGACAATTCCATAGATGATGATAACGACGGGTTGATCGACCTCAACGACAATGAATGCCAGTGCCAGGATACCATTCCGCTTACATCTGTGACCGGGAGTATCTGCACGGACAACCTCAAACTGACATTGAATACTCCCGGAGTCACCTCCTACCAGTGGTACCAGGATGGTATAGCCGTCATCGGAGAAACTGGTCCTCAGATCGTTTTACAAGAATCATCTATTGTCGAGGGTTCGTATGAACTTTTAATACAGGATGCCACCGGGTGTCATATCACACAAGCCTATGAAGTGATTGTGCCAGTCTACATGGTTGATCTCGGGGTGAGGGAAATTTGCCAGGGAGAATCCGTCCAGTTTGGGGCATTTTCCATATCTGTTCCGGGCTTTTTCCAGAACAACACGCCAGCGGCTGACGGATGCGACAGCATTACCAGCCTTGAAGTGATCGTCCACTTGCACACCTTTGGAGTGGTGCGGGATACTTTTTGCGAGGGGACGCTTTATGAGCTCGGCACCTTACAGACTTATGAAACAGGCTCTCATGAGGCCATCATCGAAAATGTCAATGGATGCGACAGTATTGTTTCTCTTGAACTTTACCATCATCTCAACACATACAATGCCTTTGAGACAATGATCTGTGAAGGAGATGTTTATAACAACGGATCATTGTCCACATCAGAAGAAGGCACATACGACATTGTCCTCGTCAATGCCAATGGATGTGACAGTATTGTCACTGTAGATCTGGCAGTCGAACTCACCACATTCAGTACTGATTTTGCCGAGATTTGCTTTGATCATGTCTACGATTTTCATGGAACCCTTCTTGATTCTACGGGGGTATACGAAACAACATTACAAAACCAAAATGGATGTGACAGCATTGTCTCCCTTGAACTTATTGTTGACGATGTGCTGGTTGAAACTGTCGAAGCATCAATTTGCGAAGGAGAAGTTTTCCAATTGAATGAAGTCGTGGCCACTGAATCCGGAGAGTATGTTTCGATGGTCAACGGCCTCGATGGATGTGACAGTACAATCTTTATCAACCTGACGGTACATCAGGCGACGTCCTATGAATATTCCCAGTCGGTGTGCAGCGGAGGGGTCCTTGATTTTAATGGTATCTTCATCGACTCTCCAGGCACCTATGAAGCTATTATCCCAAATCAGTATGGCTGTGACAGCACGATTACTGTTGAAGTTACTTTTGACGCTCCTGTTGAAAGTCTTTCATCTGATAGAATATGCGAAGGAGACATCCTTGACTTCCATGGGCAGGAGATTTCCACGGAGGGATTTTACCAGGCCATGTTGACCACGCCCGAAGGCTGTGACAGCATTGTCGGTATGGATGTCATCGTTTTATATCCCGTCATCGAAGAAGTTGCGGCATCGATTTGTGAAGAGGAATCCTATGAATTCTTTCAGGATGAACTTGTAGAACCGGGCATGTATGAACAAACATTGACGTCGAGTCTGGGCTGTGACAGTATTGTCAGCCTGGAACTTGAAGTCTTGCCTTTGAATAGAAGACAAATGAGCGATGCGATATGCGATGGCAATGCCGTCATTTTTTACGGTGAAGCCCTTTATGAGGAAGGTGTGTATGAAAAGAGATTTTCAAACATTGATCAGTGCGATAGTCTTGTCACCCTCGTCCTTTCGGTCACAAAGCTGGAAGATGGGATTGACCTCGCAGATCAGATCACGATAAATTACGGCCATCCCGCGGACATCATCCCGCTGTTTGCTGACAGCAATATTGTAGATTATGAATGGGTCGACGATTATGGGGACGTTTTGGGTCAGGACCCCGTGTTGTCTGATTTCAGCCCCACCCAGAGCATGTGGGTGCATGTATATGGCAAAGATGATGTCGGATGCCCTGTATATGATAAGATCTTCGTTAACCTGGAACTCGATATCCGCATATTCATCCCGAATATTTTCAGTCCCAATGCTGATGGTATCAATGACTATTTCAGCATCTCTTCAAATGATGCTGTGGAAAGTATGGAAGAGCTTCTGATCTACGACAGGTGGGGGAGTCTGAAATATTCAGACAGTTACCAGGGTATGCTCACGGACTACCAGGGGTGGGATGGCAAGTTCAATGGAAATTATGTAGAATCCGGGGTCTATGCATACTTTGCCATTTTCAATATGATCGATGGAAGTATGATCAAGGAAAAAGGCTCAGTGACAGTGTTGCGTTAACGGTTATCCCCGTATGGCAAAACGACCCACGAGATAGTCCATGTCAATCTTTGACTGTATCAGGTTGTAAATGGCATTGACCTTATTGAACGCTGCATTTAAATACTGCACCTGGACATTCCGAAAGTCCAGAGAAGTGATCTGGCCGGCCTTAAATCTTTCACCGGAAATATCGAGGTTTTTTCGCGCCACATTAACACGGTCATCGGCCAGTGTCAGTAACCCGACCTGGCTCTTGTAATTTGAAATGAGTATATCCAATTGATTGTTCAGTTCCGCCCTGGCCTGCACAATACCTAAATAGCTGATGTCCTCCTGGATTCTGGCATTTTCGACATTGGCGCGCCTAACGCCTCCATCATAAAGATTCCAGTTGACATTCACCCCGAAGGAGCCATTCAGGCGGTTGCTCAATTGGGTTTTGAAAGGCTCACCAGTCGTGGGATTGTCAGCGAAAAACCTGAAAGCATTCTGGCTTAACCCTGCTGAAGCAAAAAGGCTGACGACAGGCCGGAGCGCCGACTCTTCGATCGCCCGGTTGACCTGGTCAATGGCTGCGACCATCTCAAGTGTCCTGAGTGTGTAATTGTCTTCTGACATGATGGCCTTCAGTTGGTCCTCATCGATCGCTTCTATTTCCGTACTGAGTCGGTCTGGAAATGTAAAGTCTTGCCGACCATCCATGTCAAGGATATTGTATAAATCCCGTTGTGCGATATCAATGGCCAGGATTTGATTGACTACATTAATAGAATCAGAGATGACGGCACTTTCAAACTGGAGGAGATTGTATGTATTGGACACGCCGAAATCTTTGCGTGTCTCTTCATAGGCGAGCTGGTCCCTGGACAGGTCCAGGGTTTCTTTCAGCACTTCAAGCCTTTCCTGTTGGAACAAAACGACCGTATACTGGCGGCAAATGTCACGCAAGAGATCATGTGAAGTACTCAATTGCTCAAGTGTCCTTTGGGAAACGACATTATCGAGCAGGTCTTTTGAAAACTGCACCCGTCCACCGTTGAAGACCACCCATTGGGCATCGAGTGAAGCTCCAAGATTGCCGATATAGAAAGTCCCCTGGAGAAAACTGGCTGGGTTATTATCGTTCGTAAAGGAGTTGGAAAATGTGCCATTGAGATCAACAGTGGGATATCGGCCCGCGCGGGCCCAGGTGTTGTTGTTTTCGGCGATGCGGATATTTGAGGCGCTGACCCTGATATCAAAATTATTTTCAAGCCCCAGGGCTATGGCCCTTTCAAGCGTCATCAAATTATCAGAGTTGTTTTGGCCTAAAAGCCCAAAACCCATCATCAAAAAGAAAAATAGACTTACAGATTTCATGAGAATATGAGTTCAGTAATTTTAAGACTGGTCATCACCAGGCCTGAAAATATCAGTAATGTCACAATCGACAGGGCCAGGGTCACACCCCAGGGGTGCTGCCGCCCCCTGTAGGCCGGTTCGACCATAATTGGTATCGGCTTTTCTCCAGTCCAAAGCATTGTAGAAGTCAGCCGGATCCTGTTGGCCAAAACGAGCAATGCCGGGATAAGGATGAGAAGGATGAAGGTTCCCACTATGAGGCCAAAGGCGACAGATGTGGCCATGGGAATAAGGAACTGCGCCTGTACGCTTTTCTCCAGGAGCAGAGGCATCAAACCAACGACTGTTGTCAGGGTTGTCAGGACAATGGGCCTGAACCGGGAAATGCCTGTCTTGTACAAAGCAATGTTGAAGTTCAGACCGGACTTTATTTTTTCATTGAAGGTGGAAATGAAGACCAGGGCATCGTTGATCAGGATACCTATAAGCGCGATGACGCCAAGGATTGACAGAAAGCTGATCGGCAATCCCTGCAACCAGTGGCCAAGGCCCACACCGATGAATCCAAAGGGGATCAGAAAAAATACAATCAGGGCCTGGCTCACGGAACTGAAGGTGATCACAACAATAAAAAACATGAGCAGGAAGATGATTGGCATAACCCTGCGAATGGATGCCATGGTTTCAGCGTTATCCCGGGCCTGCCCTTCAAAACCGACGCGCACCCCAGGGTATTTTGCCAGGATCGCCGGCAATAAAACATCCTGGATATCTGCATTGACATCACTGACGGAGACATCTTCATTACGGACATCAGCTGTCACGCGGATCTCTCGCTGACCATCAATATGGTTGATGGCGACCAGCCCCCTGGCGATTGAAAAGTCTGCGAGCTCGCTGAGAGGCACCGTCAATCCGTCGTTTGTCCTGACCCGCATTTGTGACAGATCTGCGAGTGAACTGCGGTCTTCCTGTTTGTAACGGACCCAGACCTTGACCTCATCCTGCCCCCTTTGAAGCCGCTGAATTTCCGCGCCAAAAAACCCCTGCCGAACTGATTGGATCACTTCACCAAGGGTTAACCCGAGGTTGTAGGCCTTGGGTTTAAGTGACAAGGTCACTTCCTTGAGACCCTGCACATTATTATCCTGGATGTCAGTCAGATCGGGGATCTTTGTGAGTTCTGCCCTTAACTCGCTGACTGCCGCATTGAGCTGTTGAGTATTGGGGCTTAAAAGTGAGATCGATACGGGATCACCAAAAATATTCCCCAGGCCAAAATTGAGCTTTTCCGCTTCGTAGATCGGACCCAGTGTGTCCTTGATAGCACTCGTGAGTATCCTGTTCCTCACCATGGGCCTTTCTTCACCGTCCAGAAGGTAAAATGTCAAATTGCCCTGGTAAGTGCCGGGGCCTACGGTTGTTTCTATTTTTTCAATAACATCCTTTTCTCCGCCGAAATACTTGTCCTTGAAAACTTCATTCACACGCCAAGAGGCATTTTCTATGGAGTCGAGGACGTTGTACAACTGGTCTTCTGAGGTCCCTGCCGGAAGTTCTATTGTCACACTGAAATTGTCAGATTGCACAAATGGGAAGAAGGTTCCCTTGATCAAACCACCGGCAAAGGCTCCCGCGATCATAAGGAGTGCGGCGATACACAAAGCTACAGTGGGAAAGGGATATTTCATGGACAGCTTTAGAAAAGGCCCGTAAGATTTTAATTTGAGAAAGTCCATGATGTTATCAAAGAACCTGGTCAGCTTGGTGGTTCCGCCGGCTTTCAAGGCTTTGGAATGGGCAATATGCGCCGGGAGGATAAGCGCTCCTTCAATGAGGGAAAAAACCAGGGTGAATATGACGACGATACCCATCTCGGAGAAGGCCTCCCCCAGGAATCCATCAATGAAAAAGAAAGAAGAAAAGGCAATCACCGTTGTCAATATGGCAGAACTCACAGCCGGTAAAACCTCCATGGTGCCTTCAATGGCTGCCTTGAAAGGTGGTGATCCTCTTTCATAATGCTGGTAAATATTTTCAGCGATCACAATGCCATCATCGACAAGAATACCGATGACAACCACCATGCCAAATGTCGTGATAACATTAATAGTGATCCCCAGGAAAGATGCAGCG
>JBFKJL010000074.1:0-9545 GCA_041631795.1 Saprospiraceae bacterium
AAGGGTGACGGTGGTTTTACTGTTAATGAGCATTGGTACGTCACTTCCTGTACTTATAAACCGTATACTGTCCTGATGGGTAGCCATCAATATAAGATCTTTATCATTCGCAAATGGACCTGCCAAAGTGATATTGTAACGCATGGGGAAAAGATTGTATCTCCTAAAGATGAACAGCTGCCGGGACAACCGACAAAAAAGGCTGTGATATAATTATAACCAGGCATACCTGGAGGGTCCGACAAACTTTGCTTCTTCGGGAATCATTGATCATTGCCCACCGGGGTTGTGATCTCCCTGCGGATCTCAATCGATTGAGGTCCGGCAATGATCTTGAATTCTGTACGGCGGTTCAATTGGTGCTCCTCTTCAGAACAACGCACCCCATCAACACAACGGTTGAGGATCTGCTTTTCTCCATAACCCACGGCTTTTATGCGTTCCTCGGCAACCCCTCGTTCCAGTAGCCAGTCCGTTGCAGATTGTGCTCGGCGCTGGGATAGACTTTCGTTGTACCGCGATATCCCCCGAGAATCTGTATGAGATGATAGCTCGATGACCATATCGTCGTATTCATTCATCAGGTCGAGTAAAAGTTGCAGATCCTTTTCTGCATCGGGCAGGATTTTGTAATCGTCAAAATCGTAGTAGATGTTGTTCAGGCGAATTGGCTGATTGATTGTCACGATCTCCGTGGTAAAGGTTGGTTTTGGTTTGAGTTCGATCGTTCTTCGCACAGTATAGCTGTCCAGTATGCCTGCTGTATTGAAACTCACCGAATCGGGATAGTAGCCTTCTTTGGTCACGACAGCTTTGTAGGAGTGATCCGATTCAAGCAGGAACTGGAATGTATGACCCAGGGCATTGGTTTTTGTCACAGGGGGAAAATCTGAAGGTGCCGTATTGTCCGTAAGCTTTATGGTGGCACCAGCAAGGGGTCCCGCTGAATCGACGACCGTCGCCAGGAGATCAATGACAATATCCCTGATCTGGAATTCGAAAATATCATCACAGCACGTTTTGCTGCGCAAGCGCTTTTTGCCATCATAATCCCTGTTAGACGTGAAATAGCCACTTTTGCCATCCTCGTTAAACGAAAGGTAAATGTCATCGTATGATGAATTATAGCCCATACCCATATTTTCCACAGGACTCCATTTTGTGCCGTCCCAGGTGGAGTAGAAAATATCAAAACCACCAATGGTGGGATAACCATTGGAGCTGAAATACAGTGTACCGTCAAGATAATAAGGCGTCATCTCATCTCTTGGTGTATTGATGGCCGGACCCAGGTTGACGGGGGTGGCAAAAGATCCATCGCCTCGTATTGTAGCATAGAATATATCAAATCCACCTTCTCCGCCTTCCATGTCGGAAACAAAAAAGAGGACATCATTCCCAAAAAGTTGTCCATGGACAGGATGTTTGGAATTCCAGTCGCCGTTAAGGTCCACGGCTTCCACCGGTGCACTCCATCCGGAGTCCTTGAGATAGCTGATCATTATACGTGAGGTCGTCACCAGGGTGCCCTCGGTCTGAACCCGGGTAAAATACATAACACGGCCATCGGGTGAAAAAGAGACTGTGCTTGAATGAAAGCCCTTTCTGTTGATCTTTTGGTCCAATGCTTCGCCTTTGCTGAAATCCTTATCGCCTTTCTGCGCCATGTGGATCTTCATATGGAATTCATCGTCAGATTTATCGACTTCGATCTCATCTTTCCTGTTGAACGATGCATAATAAAGTGAGCCGTCATTGTATCGCACGGGCGAAAATTCTCCTGATGCCGAATTGACCTTGGTGCTCAGGGGCTTGACCTGGGTTTCGATGTTCTCGTCAATGCCTTTGAGCAATTCTATGCCGGCCAGTTCAAATTTAGTCTCCGTTATCATGGAATCGTTCTCCTCCAATTCCAGGTACAGCCTGAATTCTTCAAGGGCCAGGTCGTAGTTGCCCATTTCCTTGTGTACCTTGCCGTAGAGGAAGCGATTCTTCCAGTACTCATTGTCTCTGTCACGGCGAAGAACCCGTTTTAAATAGCTTTCCGCGTCGTCGTAATCCCTCAGATAATAGCTGAGTTCGGCAATCTTGAGCGCTGTTTCCTTTGTCCTTTCATCATCGTACATCTTTCTGTACCATTCCAGGGCTCCTGCATAGTTTTGCTGGATTTCAGCCAATTGAGCCGCAGCCAGTTTTTGCTCCATGGTATTTGAGCTCAAGGGTTGAGCATTAACAGTTACGCCACATAGCGCGCATATGAAGAGAGAAAAAAAGCTCTTTCTCATATCGTAGATTTTTATGATAGTCATATTATTATAACCTTGGACAAACCATGATCGGTTTGACCTTTGGTTTCTTGTAGATTTTTCCAATATAGCTTATCCCGAGCTCAAAAGCGCCAAAACTTCCGGTCGCAGGGGACAGGCCGCTGACATTGAGATCATAACTGGCACCAATCCTGATATCTTTAATATCCGCACCAAGGTATATGATCGCATCTGAGTTGTCATTTAATCTGAAACCCAGCCCACCGTTCAGATATATTTCCTTTTCCTCATTGAAGAGCATTGAGAAAAGCCCTTGCAACAGGATTTGAGAGCTGTATCCCATTTTCTGGAAAAGCAATCCCGGGTTGAAGGTGATTTTTTCATTCATATCAAAATAGAATTGGGCAAATCCGTTGATGCGTCTGTCGAGGTCATCGAAAGTGCCCGGGCTAACAGCTTTATTGGGCGTAAACAAGTGGGACATGGACAAGCCAAGGCGCATATCTGAAGTTTCTCCCAACGGACTTGTCAGCATGATACCCCCTGACCAGTCTGAGGTGCTTTTTTTCAATTCCCCATCCTGCAGTCCAGTAAAGATATTTGTCAATTCCTGGTCTGATCCGTTGATAATCGAAAAGCGGGAAACAAAACCCGTGTTCGTCAGGGCAAAACTCGTAGACCCATATTGGGCTCCCACTGTCAATACAGCGGGATTTTTCTTGCCAAAAGATAAATGGTAAGCCAGGCTGATCAACTGTCCCTGGACACTGTACGGGCCGCCACCCGCATTATTGTCCCGAAAAAAATTGATGCCCACACCTATCCAGTCATTTTCTTTAATCCCCCTGATGATCGGTGCATCCGCATAAAGATTAAGCGTTGTAAAACGCTCCGGGGTAATGCTCAACCATTGATCGCGATATAGAACACCCACCCTGTAAGTCCCAAAATAAGCACCTGAAAAAGCGGGGTTGATGCTCAATGGCGCCATTTGGTAGTAACTGAAGTGCATGTCTTGTGCAAATCCGGACATCGACAACAAGCAAAACAATGAAAAAATAAGATGTTTGGCTCTTTTCATAATAATCTGTTCATAAGCAAATCTAAAAATAGGGTATTCACTATTGATTTTATAATATGCCATGTATTTAATCGATCCATCAAATGTATTGCCGGACGATTGTTTAAATTAATTGTCCATCCTTCAGAAATTTATGCCAGTTGAAAGTTGACCTTGTTAAAGTTTGATATCAAATGATGTCCGCAGGACCATAAAGGATAAAACTGAAACATTCATATTGGATGAATATTGTATGTCTACACCTGTACTTTCCCATCCTCTGACTTCAATTAGAGTCAAATTGGCTTATTACGGCTTTTGGACATCTCTGTCTACAACTATCCTGTCCGATCGGTTAGCCAATTCCCATGTTGTGTGGAATATCAGGCGTGCCACCTTCTCCATTTTACCGAACATGATCTTGTCAACTGTATCACCCGGGCGATGGTAGTCTTCATGCACACCGCTGAAATAAAAAATCGAAGGAATGCCTTTTCTGGCAAAATTATAATGGTCAGACCTGTAGTAATAACGGTTGGGGTCTTCTTCGCTGTTGTAAGTGTAGTCAAGGGTCAATTGAGCAAAATCCTGGTTGGCTCTCTCATTGATGGCATGCAATTCAGAACTGAGCCTGTCAGAACCGATAACATAAATGTAATGCGGATCACCGGCATGTTTTTTGTCCACACGTCCGATCATATCCACATTGACATCTGCAACGGTCGCTTCAAGAGGGAAGACAGGGTTTTCAGAATAATATTCGGAACCGAGAAGGCCCTTTTCTTCACCGGTGACAAGGAGACACAAAACACTTCGCCTTGGTCCTTTACCATCTTTCCTGGCCAAAGCAAGCGACTCTGCGATTTCCAAAACAGCAGAGGTGCCCGAACCATTGTCATCGGCGCCATTGAAAATGTCTTTGCCTCTTTTGCCCAGGTGGTCAAAATGCGCTGAAACGACAACGAGCTCATCTTTCTTGTCTGTGCCCTCTATGTAACCGAGGACATTTTTACCTGTAATCAATTCAATGCTTTTATCCATGCGCATTGCAAGGCGGGTATCCATGGAAATATCCCTGGTCTTGGCCCTTTTCACATTTTTTTTACGCCACCTTTTTATTTTTTTATCATGTGAACCAATGATGTCCTTTGCGATCCCCGGCGAGATGTAGGCATGGCTGGCTATAGATCTGTCGCCTTCCCCGCTGCCCAGACGCAGTGATGGAGATACCAGGAACCGGCGGTTCTTATCCAGGAAAGATTTCAAATCATTTTCAATAATGAATACCATTTTCACGCCATTTTCCCGTGCAACACCGAGTTTTTTCCAGATGTTTTTTGACCATTCAGTGGATTGTTTTGTCCCTGAGATCCAATATGTGCTGTCCCTTTTCATGGGTTCACCCTTATTGATCATGACCACCTTTCCTCTAACATCCCGGTTTTTATAGTCACTGTATGCTGGATCATCAATGCCGTATCCCAGGAAGACAACGTTGTCTGTTTTAACATCCGGCATATGATCATTCATGGTTGGAAATGCCAGGAAGTCCCATAAGTGCTTGTATGTGTTGTCGTTCACAGTGATCGAACAATGCGCCCAGCCCGTACGATTGAAGACGACTCTCTGGAAATAGCCTCCTTCTTCTCCTGTGGCTTGTAATCCCAGGGCTTTAAAATGGTTTGCAATATATTCAGCGGCCATATCATTGCCTGGCGTTCCGGTTTCCCTGCCTTCAAGACTGTCCGAAGCCAGGATGGTCAGATGCTTCTGAAGATCAGCAGTCTTGATTTGGAGTGCGTACTTCACGCTGGCCATTGAAGTGTCTTCAATGATTTTTATTGTAGTGTCTGGCTTTGTGACTGTGCTGACATACTGGCCAGGAAGTGTCAGGGCGACCAGGAGAATGCATCCCGTTATAAAAAAGCGCATCATAATCCAGTTGTTAACAGGAGATCTTGCCAACCCTTCTTTTGTGGCGTCCTCCTTCAAATTTTGTTTCAATAAAATCTTTCACCATCATCGTGGCCATTTGTGGGGTCACAAACCGGGCCGGGATACACAGTATGTTCGCATTGTTGTGTTGACGCGCGAGTTTGGACAATTGCCTGTTCCAGGCTATGGCAGCCCTGATCTTTTGGTGTTTATTGGCCGTCATTGCCACGCCATTGGCACTTCCGCATATGAGCACACCAAAACGCACTTCTTTATTTTCTACAGCCTCAGCGACAGGGTGGGCAAAATCAGGGTAGTCCACAGAATCAGGAGAATTTGTACCAAAATTGCACACGCTATGATTTTTGGAATTCAGGTACGCCGTGAGCTTTGCTTTAAGGCCATACCCCGCATGGTCCGAACCAATGGCTATTTTCATTAATCTTTAATTTTATTGAGGTCGTATTGCCCCAACTTGTTTTGCATATTCTCGGCAAAGGCCTGGTCCTGCACCCGCGTACTGTTTTGCATCACATCTGAAACAGCGCGGACGGCAAAGCTGAAATCTTGCCTGAAACTCTCAAAATCATCATCACTCAACGATTCGTAAAAGGCCAGTTTCTGCGCAGTTTCCTCACCGAGAATGGCGAGATGCTTTTTGGCTTCTTCATAATTTCCAACGGCAATCAGTGTTTCAATGAAGGGGACAATGCTTTCATCATAAGGAAAATTCATATGCGGGAAGGCTTCAAAATATTTTTTCGCCAGGGCTTCGGCGCGTTCTTTGTCACCTTTTTGAAGCAATTCTTCCGACGTCCGCATCAAGACAATCTTCATCGCCTGGATTTCAGCGGCATAAGACCCGTCCACAAACAAGTCATACTTGTCAAAATTCCCCCACTTCCATTTCTCCATTACATTGCGGTAAACAAGATCTTCATTAACACGCCCGCTTCCATAAATCGATAAACCGCGGACGCTCGGTGATTTCACAGGGATAAGACGGAGACCCAAGCCCTCCATTTGCATGTAGTCATTGAGCTGTTGCAACTTGTCATTCTTACATGTCACTGCAAAGTAGATTGGCCTGTCATAGAAGTTGGAGGCGATCACATCCAAAACAGCCAGTTCGTCTTTCGTGATGTAGGCCCTTGATTTTGTCAGATTGATGTTGATTCGCGGAACAATGTTAGATGTATCCGACATGGGCAGCATGCCGGTAGACATAAACCTGCTCTTGTCTACGGGCAGGTAGAGATTGCGCGTCCGCATAATGGTTTGTCCCTGGATGTTGTTCTGGGGATTGCCAATGAAGGCCAGCTCTGTAAAAATGTTGCCGGGTGTTTCAAGATCATTCGGGTTTGACGGATTATAGAAGAAAACCTGGTTGCGGTTATTCCCCCTGTATGCCTCCTCAGAAAGTGTGAGTTTTATAGGCGCAGAATCATTGACTTTTTTCCTGAGCTTGTTGATGTACCAATCGACAGCAATAAGACTTAGATTGACGACACGGACATCGCGCCTGATATTTTCAACTTCCTGGGCATACCACAGGGGATAGGTGTCATTATCACCATACGTAAAGATAATGGCATTGTCCTCTACCGAATTCAGGAAATTTGAAGCGTAGTCCCTGGAAGCATAATGTTTCATCCTGCTGTGATCATCGAAGTTTTGGAAACCCATGATCACGGGTGCAGTCAAAACAAGCGCTCCTGCAATATAAGGCACCAGCGGACTGTTGAAACGCACCTTTTCTCTCAACAACTCTGCGACCATAAGCACGCCCATACCTATCCAGATGCAGAAAGTAAAGAAAGAACCGACGAGAACATAGTCGCGTTCCCTGGGCTCATTGGGTGGCTGGTTTGAATACATGATGAGGCCAAGGCCTGTGATCAGGAAGAGCAGGAACAATGCGATAAAATCCTTTTTCCGGCGTTTGAAATGGAAAAACAAGCCCAGTAATCCAAAGATAAAGGGCAACATGAAGTACTTATTGTACGCCTTGTGTTTTTTCATGGTGTCCGTCAGTTGGTCCATATTATACAACCTCGCTTCATCGATAAATTTTATGCCGGTGAGCCAGTGCCCGTTCTTCAGGTTCCAAGGCATGTACCCCTGGGCGCCGTTTTGGCGACCAGAAAAATTCCACATGAAATACCGCCAGTACATCCACCCCATCTGGTAGTTGATCATGAATTTAATATTGTACAAAAGGCCGGGTTTGCCACTGAAGTCCTTACCCATAAGAGCCTTGTACCATTGCCTGTGCAAGGCAGGTCGGCTTTGATCGGTATGGCCTATACGTGGAAAGAGGATCTTGTCGTTGGCATCGTAAATGTAATCGAGCTTTTCATCGACCACCTCGTACCTGTCACCCACGCGGCCGTAGCGCTTTTCTCTTTTAAGGTCCTTGGGTTGGGCATCAAAATGGGGTCCATACAACAGGGGCCGCTCCCCATATTGCTCTCGGTTGAGGTACGGCAAGACGCGCATGGCATCACTTGGGACATTCATGTTGATGGGCGTATCAGCATTGGCGCGGATCAGTATCACGCCAATAGTGGAAAACCCGATTGAAACCAGGATAGCGCTCACAAGAAGCAATTGAGTGACATAAAGTCCCTTATTGTGTGTCCACTTCAATAAAAAATACGCCAGAGCCCCGGTCAGTAACAGGGCCACAACCAACCCTGAATGGAATGGCAGACCAAAAGAATTGACAAGGGGCAATTCAAGGTTTTTCCAAAGTGTTGGGATACCGACAATAACGACCTTTTGGATGAAAAAAATCATGCCCGCCCCAGCCAGGAAACTCAGGATCATTCCCTTGAATGTATGTGTTTTATATTTTTTGAAATAATAAAGCAGGCAAATAGCCGGCAGGGTCAAAATGCTCAACAAGTGAACGCCGATGGACAATCCTGCGCTGTAAGCTGTAAAGGCCAGCCATTTATCGTTTTGGATAGAATCAGGCAAACTGTACCATTTCACGGCACTCCAGAATGTCAGCGCTGTAAAGAACGTCGACATTGCATAGACTTCTCCCTCCACCGCTGAGAACCAAATGGAAGATGAAAAGGCAGTTGCCAGGCCAGCTGCAAGGCCAGCAAAGAGCAGGCCTGTATTTTGTTCGGGTGATGTTGATCCCATGCGACCGACAAGGGCCAGCTTCCCAAGTGTCATTGTCATGCGCGCAACAAGGAAGGCCAGGAATGCCGTACAGATGGACGACAAGAAATTGACCGCGAATGCGATATCTGAAGGATTATTGGACAACAGGTCAGCCACCCAGGCAAACATCCGGCCTATCAGCATGAACATAGGTGCCCCGGGCGGGTGTACAACCTCCAGTTTATATGCGCCAAGGATGAACTCCCCAACATCCCAAAGACTTCCAGTCCTTTCCACAGAGAAAAAATAGACGATGAGGGCTATAATAAAAACGGTCCAACTGGATATATCCTTTACTTTTCTAAATGATTCCAAGTGCATGGAAGACTTATATTCTGGTTAATGAAAGTGCTAAGTTAACAAATAAGGTATAACAAATACGCAGACATCGGTGATGCCGGCTTATCTTAAGTTTTTGTAAAAATCCGTCCCATATCCAACCGCAGGCTCAGATGATTCGTCGCACCTGCCAGGTGGTAAAATCCGATGCCATAGTCGATTTTGATCTTTTTAATATTGAAACCAATTCCTGCCGAAAATCCGGACAGGCTCCTGAATGCCGACACGCTCAGTTCCTTTCTTCTAAAATGATTGTATCCGAATCTCACCCTGAACTGTTCAGCCCGTCCAATCAGGAATGCCCCATTGAAGATCAAATGCCTGAAAAAATTGTCAACCCCCCTGGAAAATCCGCTTTGGGCATCATCATTGCCCAGGAAATTTGAAGTCGGTGCAGAATCCGGGTCTTCATACCTGACATCCCATTTGTACAAGCGTTGTCCAATGATTGAGAACCGAAAAGGCAAATGGGCCAGACGCCTGGAATAGCCGATTTGAAAATCAAAGGGGAGGGGCTTCTTTTCATTGGCAAAAGCACTGAACTGAAAACCGATATTCTTTAGCACCAGGCCCCAGGCATAGCTGGCTCCCGGTTTTTGATACAAGACACCAACATCCGCACCCATGGCCTGTGCCTTGTATGATTCCAGGCTGGAATGGATGAACTTCATGTTGACGCCCACATGAATTCGTTCGTTGAGTTGTTTTGACACTCCCGCAATTACAGCTATATCATTTCCCGAGAATGAACCATTGATATTTCCAAT
>JBFKJL010000075.1:0-9538 GCA_041631795.1 Saprospiraceae bacterium
TCCACCAGACATCCTCGATACCATCACCATACATTTTATTTTATCCTTATTTTCAACGCATTGATGATCTGATATCCCTGCCATAGGGCGAACTATTTTTCCAATGCCGAATTGCCCCATTTTCATATTATGGATTGTTCTGTCTCTCTCACTTTGTGAAGAAGAACATTACCGGCCACCTCACTCCTGAAAAGACTACGACCATCACTGACATCCAAACCGGGAGAATACAGAATTCGGACCATAACCGATGAAGGGTGCATTGCTTTTGTCTATCTTGTATTGAGCAATTACAATGTGTACTGGCCCAATGCCTTTTCGGAGCATTGGTCAAAACTGTATAAAGCACATGTATCTACTCGGATATGATATCGGAAGTTCGTCGATAAAAGTCGCCCTGGTCACGGTTGACACACGGGAGGTGGTAGGTATCGAACAATTTCCCAAAGAGGAAATGCCCATTCTGAGTCATAATTCGGGGTGGGCCGAACAGGATCCGGAAATGTGGTGGAAAGCTGTCATTCATGCGACAAAGTCCTTGCTCTTTTCAACACAGACCCGACCTGATAAAATTGCCGCAATTGGCATCGCCTACCAAATGCACGGCCTGGTCATTGTGGATAAATCTCACACCGTGTTGAGACCTTCGATCATTTGGTGCGACAGCCGGGCAGTGGGTGTTGGGGAACAGGCGCTTGAAGCACTGTCACCGGAATACTGCTTTGGCCATTGCCTCAATGCCCCGGGTAATTTTACCGCCTCCAAGATGAAATGGGTCATTGACAATGAACCTGCCATATTGGACAAGGCCTATAAATTCATGCTGCCCGGTGACTATATTGCCATGAAAATGACGGGCGAGATCCGGACCACCATATCAGGATTGTCTGAGGGCATCCTTTGGGATTTCAAAACTGACGATATTGCTCTCCCGGTGCTAAATCATTTTGGGATCCATCCGGATCAAGTTCCTGGAATTTGCGAAACCTTTGAAAGGCAGGGAATGTTAACCCTGGCTTCGGCAGACCTGCTCGGCTTAAAACAAAACACCCCCGTCACTTACCGGTCCGGCGATCAACCCAACAATGCTATGGCCCTTGGTGTCATCCACCCGGGACAAGTGGCGGGCACAGGGGGCACTTCAGGCGTTCTTTACGGCATTACAGACAAGCTGATCAGCGATGATCAATCCAGGATCAATACATTTGCTCACGTCAATCATACATCTTCATATCCCCGGCTCGGTTTGCTCCTGTGCATCAATGGCGCCGGCATCCAATATGCCTGGCTAAACCATCAAGTCGGCAGGTCTGGACTTTCATATGATGACATGGAAAAGGCCGCATCCTCTATTCCAATCGGCAGCGATGGTCTGCGTATCCTGCCTTTCGGAAATGGTGCTGAACGCATGCTCCTGAACAGGGATATCGGAGCACACATGATCGGCATACAGTTTAACCGCCATCATACAGCCCACTTGTATCGTGCTGCCCTGGAAGGCATCGCATTTTCTTTTGTCAAAGGTTTTGATACACTTAAAAACCTGGGCATGCACCCCAACGAGATCCGGGTCGGCAACGACAACCTCTTCCAATCTCCTGTTTTTTCAACCACCATTGCTTCGATGCTCAATATCCCCATTACAGTCATTGATACAACCGGTGCTGTGGGTGCTGCTTTGGCAAGTGGGATAGGCAAACACATTTACCGCAGCCCTGAAGAGGCTTTTGAAGGCCTGGAAACGGTTAAGATTTATCCTCCTGTCTCTGACCAATCTGCCTATCAAATGGCGTACAATCGATGGAGTGAAGATCTCGATTCAATCATAAACAAAACATCGCACAATGACTGAGAGTACATATTTCAAAAACATTGGCAAAATTAATTTTGAAGGACCGGCATCTAAAAATCCCCTGGCCTTTAAATACTACGAACCCGGAAAAAAAGTCATGGGTAAAAAAATGGAAAACCACTTCAAATTTGCAGTGGCCTACTGGCACTCATTCTGCAATACCGGTGGTGATCCTTTCGGTGTTGGAACAAAAAACTATCCCTGGAACGCGGACCCGGATCCCATAAAGAGAGCCATGGACAAAATGGATGCCGCATTTGAATTCATGAGCAAAATGGGGCTCAAGTACTTTTGCTTTCATGACTATGATCTCATCGATGAAGGAGAAAATTTGAAGATTTCGCGCAAAAGACTGGATGTGATATCGGATTATGCCCTTGAAAAAATGAAAAGTACGGGGATCAATGTACTCTGGGGAACAGCAAACCTTTTTAATCATCAGCGATACATGAATGGCGCTGCCACCAATCCGGATTTTCATGTCGTTGCTCACGCGGCTGCCCAGGTGAAGAATGCCCTGGATATCACCATTAAATTACGAGGTGAAAATTACGTTTTCTGGGGAGGCCGGGAAGGGTACATGTCCCTGTTGAATACGGATATGAAAAGAGAACAGGCACATATGGCACAATTCCTTCACTGCGCCCGCGACTACGCCAGGAAACAGGGTTTTAGAGGGACATTTTTTATTGAACCAAAACCGATGGAACCCTCAAAGCATCAGTACGATTTTGACAGCGCCACCGTGCTGAATTTTCTTCGCCAACATGATCTGCTGGACGATTTCAAAATAAATGTCGAGGTCAACCACGCCACCCTTGCATCACATACCTTTGCCCATGAACTTCTGGTGTGTGCTGACGCCGGTGTCCTTGGATCCATGGATGCCAATCGCGGCGACGAGCAGAATGGCTGGGACACAGACCAGTTTCCCGTCAATCTCTACGAACTGACAGAAGCCATGCTCATCCTCCTCGAAAATGGCGGCCTCCAAGGTGGCGGTATCAATTTCGATGCGAAAACACGGCGCAACTCTACCGATCCTGAAGATCTCTTTATTGCGCATATCGGGGGAATGGATGCTTTTGCCAGGGCTCTCCTCACTGCTGAATGCATCCTAAAAAATTCAGATTACAGGGCCCTCCGCAAAAAGCGCTACCGGACATTTGATTCGGGCACCGGCAAACAGTTTGAATCGGGGAAACTGAGGCTCACCGACCTGGCCCAATATGCGCTTGTGCACGGTGAACCCAAAATGATCAGTGGCAAACAGGAACTTCTCGAGAACATCATCAATCAACACATTTAAATAACCTAGAACAATTGTCCACGTGCCCAATCAAGTTTTCGTAACAACTTGCGATATTCAGCCTGGAGCTTTGTAAGTTTCAACCTGGCCTCAATAAGTTTTTGCTCCCGGTTGTTCAATAAAAATATGGAGCTTTCACCTATCCTGAACTTTTCGTTTTCGGCATCCAGAAGACGTGTATAATTGTCGACCATTTCCTCAGCAATGAACTTCTGCTCAAACGCATTCTGCATTTCCTGAAAGGTCATTCTGAACTTGTTTTCCAGTTCTGTTTGCTTGAACTGTGTTTTATAGCGGTTTTCGACCTGGTCAAGGCGGATCTTCTGCAGACTGCCTCGTTCCTTGCGGAACAACAAAGGCATTTCAAACTGTATCCCCCATTTATAATTTTCGCGCAAAACACCTGCAAGCAGCGCGTCAGACTGCGGCGCCGGGTTGAACGACCATCCGTCAGCAAGAAAATTGTACTCCACATTGAGACGTGGCTTGAACATTTCCCGCTTCAATCTTTCAGAAATGTCCAATTGCTCCTGTTTGACAAACAGACTGACGAGGTCGGGATGATCATTTATGCCTTCCTTTAAAAAACGAACGACGCTCTCGGAGCTTTCGGGAACCTTATTCCCGTCTAATACTTCAGGAATATTGTTTACATCCAGTTCAAGAGGTACAAGATCTTCGTACCACAAATAATTGGATAGTTCCAGGCGGGCATTCTGAAGTTCAACGCGCGCCTGTTTGAGCTGTATCTCCCTGTTCTGAACTTGTATAAGCGACTCAAGCGTGTCAATGGCAGGGACATCCCCCTGGAAAAAACTTTCACGCACGTTGGTAAACCGCTCACGGGCCAGATCCAACGCCTCACCATAAATATAGCTCGATTCATAACGGAAAGCCCAGTTCCAATAGGCAGTCACCGCATCCATCATCAAGTTATTGAGGAGTGATTGACGTTGCGCTTCATTGGCATCGGCAATAAGTGCTGCCTTCTGGATCTGTGCACGGCGCGCATCAAAAAGCAAGCCCTGCAGCAAGGGGATTTCAAGGCCTGCTACCGCCTGACCTGCCTCTGGAAGTGTCAATGAAGGATCGACAAAGGCCCCGTTTGTCCAGTTGTACGCAAGTTTGAAATCAACGCCAAACCAGGAAGGTACTTTTAGTCCGGCCTCGCCCAATCGAAAGTAGTTTTTCCCGTCAAAATTCTTGTCTGTGTAGTCACCAAAAACCTTTGGATCAAGTATTCCACGGGCTTCCATAAGTTCTGCCCGTGCCCTTTCATCCAGCAGTTGAGCCCGTTGGGCCACGGGATGGTATAATCTGACCCAATCGGTATATTCAGCTATCGTAAAGATATTGACACTGTCCAGCCTCTGGCTTTGCCCTTGAATTGACACACACAAGATCAAAGCTGCACTTACAATGCTCCGCATCAAAAATGTAATCGTCTGGTAGTCCATACTCTTCAAATGCATCTCAATTGATTATTTAGCCACAGCCTTGACCGGGGCTTTAAAAGCTTCTTCCTTGGCACTGATATCGTTTTGGTAAAATTCTGCCGGGAATCCGTTCAACTGTCGCCAGATCTCAAACCAAACAGGGACATCTTTCAGCAAGGCAATGCCCTGTACGCCGGCACCCACCCGCAATAGGTTGGGGAAAGGCTTTTCAGGATCTCCTGACTTGATCAGAATGCGGTACAGCTGCTTTTCATTGGGTATATTGTCCATGGCCACAACTTCGCCACTGTACGTTCCAAAGGAAAATTCTGACCATCCGGAAATCATAAAAGCCTGCCAACCATCAAATACCAGGCGAACCTCCTGTCCAAGGTTGATCAATGGCAAGTCCATAGGTTTTACATACATTTCCACTGCCAACTCCCTTTCATAGGGAACAACGGTAACAATGTTCTCACCCTCCTTGATGATCTCCCCGATTCCCGTTTTGATTGCCTTGGTAATGTATCCTGATTGGGGGGCAATCACATAATACATGTCATTGCGACGGCTGTAGTTTTCAAATTGATTTTGCAGTTTATTCAGTTCGGCTTCGGCATCATAGTAAACAGATAGCGTTGTGAATTTATCTGATTCTGCTTTAGCGATCTTGTTGCTGTATTCATTATCAATGGCATCGTATTCCAGATTCGCGATTTCGTATTCATTCTTGCTTTCGAGCAGTTTATTTTTCGCCAAAACAAGTTTGGCACGTGTTTCCTGGACTTTTAACCGCTTGCTTTCAAGATCATTGAGCGACTTAATGCCCTTCTGGTATAAGGTATCCGTTCGCTTCAACTGGTATTCCGCAATATCGTTATCCGCCTCCGCCTGTCCGACTTCAGCTTCATTGCTTTGCTGTTTAAGCAAAGCCTGTTGAATCTTATTCTTTAACTGGGCTTTCTTCAGTTCATACTCACGCTTCAAAGCAGAGATTTGCCTTTCCAACGCATCTATTTTCATTCCGTACCCTCCCAGGGACCCGTTTTTGGCGTCAATTTGATTTTGGGTACGCTCTATAAGGAGCGGATCAAAGTATTCTGCCTTGATCTCTGATAAAAACACGATCGTATCCCCTTTATCTACAAGATCACCCTCGCGCACGTACCATTTTTCAATCCTTCCTGCAATTGTCGAATTGACATTCTGAGGCCTCTGTTCAGGCAGCAACGTCGTGACCTGCCCTTTCATCTGGATATTCTGGGTCCAGGGCAAAAAGAAAATCACCAGGGTTATGCCCAGCAGGGCCAAAAGCCACCAGGCAAGCATACGGTTTGCACCAGGTAATTTGTTGTATTGACTACCCGCCATCTGATCCAGATCGATCATGTCCCCGACACTGTTTTCTGAAATGTTCAACATAAGTTTTTCATTTATAGGCTGATCAAATCGTTCTCCGTCTCCATTAAATAGCGGACATCAGGGTGTGCATGGATCTTTTTATATTCACCTTCCACAATGATTTGCCCGTCCTTCATCACGATAACTTTATCACATAATTCCGCAATCTCCTTCTTGTTTGAGATGATGACCACATTCCAATCGAACTTATCACTCAGCAAGTGCCGAACAATATCCAAGCCCTGCCTGTGCCCAGTTCTGGTCATGAAGTGATCCAACAGCAATAAAGGCGGTTTCAAGACCAGGGCTCTCGCCAGAATGATCTTGGAAATCACACTGTTTGGAACGTTTTCTCCATTACCGACAAGCACAGTAGCATAACCTTCAGGCAGCTTATTGACAAATTCATGCAATCCGATCATTTTACACGCCTCAACCACCTCATCCATGGGCACATGTGTATTTCCAAGAAGGATGTTTTCCAAAATCGTGTCATTGAATATCTCATCGTGAAAACTTAATATCCCAACATGCCGCCTGAAGTCTTCCAGCTTCAGGTTGCGCAATGGCAAACCGTTATAAGTTATGGTGCCCTGGTAATCTTCATACAGCCCTCCGAGAAGGTTAAGAAGTGTCGATTTGCCTGAATTGTTATACCCGGCAATACAAACAGATTCTCCGGGTTCAATCGTCAGTGAAACATTCCTGATAGCAGGCTGAAAGGCATCAGGATATTCAAAATACACGTTGTCCAATTCTACCGTGAGATTGTTTTTATCCTTATTTAGAATTAATTGAACACCTTCTTTTCTGTCCAAAGGCAGATCCGTCACAAAACCGATCTTCTCCAGGGCTGTTAAAACATCATAAATGTTGTCCATGCCGATGATCAGCTTTTCGACGGAATTCATGATGAGAATGACGACGATTTCTGCAGCCACAAATTGGCCAATACTGATCTGGTTGCGAATGACAAGCACGCTTCCCAGCAACAAAAGCGCCGCGGTGACAATGGTTTTGAAAGCGACAACACTGCTGTACTGGAGGAGCAGGATCGAAAAGTGATTCTTACGCGCTTCCAGGTATCCACCGACCAGGTGCTCTGTCCGTTTAATAGGCAAATTATTGACGTCGGCGATCTTGAAAATATGCATGGCCCTGCCAAGCTCCTCAAGCCAATGAGCAACTCGATATTTAAAGGTGCTTTCTTCGAGGCTTGTTTTTAAACCCCGTTTGCCGGTCAGCCTGAAAATGGAAATGAGGATCAATACCAGGATAAGCCCAAAGAAAACAAAGAAAGGATGATACAAAGACAAGAGGATCAATCCAAAAAATATCTGCAGTACAGCCGTAGAAAAATCAATAAGTATTTTGGGAATCCCCTTTTGAATGGTCAGGGTGTCAAAAAACCTGTTGATCAGTTCCGGGGGATAGATCCTGGTCAGATTTTCCATTTTAAGTCGCGGGATGCGGAAAGCAAATTCAAAAGAAGAACGCGTGAAGATCCTCCGCCGTAGAGTCTCTGTTACGGTCAACTGCATTATGGTTAGAAAACCATTGAGTGCAATACCCAGTGTGATGATGCCTATCAGCAGGAACAGAGATGAAGACACCTCTCCTCCGACAAGAAGGTTGATGATGGCCTGTATGCCCAATGGCAGGGATAGCGTAATAATCCCCGCAAAAATCGCATAGAGGTAAATGTAGCCTATTTCCTTCCTGTCCAGATCCAATAACCTGAAAAAGCGTTTTGTCGATTTCATCGTTGTCATGCTCTGAATTGTCATTAAGTTGGTGAAGAGAAGATTGGATTCAAATTCTCGTTAGTCTTGCCGTGTGGCATGGGTATTTCGTCCCCATCAACGTTTACAAAAACGATTTTGTCAATTGTTATAATTACTTTCTTTGTGACAAGATTGCGTACCACACACCTGAAGGTGATCGATGTCTGACCCACTGCCAGGTATTCGAGGCCTATTTCCACGATATCCCCCTGCCTGGCGGAGTGTACAAAATCGATTTCAGACATAAATTTTGTGACAACTTTTTTGCTCTCCAATTTGGACATGGCATATATGCCCGCTTCTTCATCTATCCATTTGAGCAACTGTCCTCCAAACAACGTATTGTTTGCATTAAGATCTTCAGGCTTGATGAGCTTTCTTGAGTTAAATTTCATAATATGGGTTTCCTGTTTTATAGAGCTTATCCTTAAAATGAAAATTTTGACATCGATTAGATGATCCTCTATAAATAGTATTACTATTATATTTTATAGCTAAACTATATTATTATGTAAATTGTTCACTTCCCCCGTCACTTTTTTAAAAAACTTGTCCAGTGGCTGGAAGACTAAGATGACATCCGTTTACCGAATTAGAATGCACTGTTAATGACAGCGTATGAATCGTTTGCATTGGTTTGTTAGGTCATTTACCGACCTTAATGAATTCGAACTAGCGCACGCGCTCCTCCCTGATCGATAGTTCAAAACCCTGCCTGAAATCCACCCGTGGCGACCGGACCACAAAGTCTGCATATGCCGAATGAAGCTGGCGTGGAAAAAGTATGTCCCAACTGTCTTCTTCACCCGGACCCAGGGTTTCCCTGGCAAGCACCCATTCTTCGACATAAGCCATTTGCTCTTCCAGTGATCCAGTCAGGAGTTTGTGCGCACGGGCATCTTCAAGCATGTAGGACGCAGAATCCAGCATAAATAATAAGGAATTGATGGCCCCGTAACCACCGCCTGAACCAAGAAGAAAAAGGCTGAAACCTATATCTATGGCATTCCCGATATCCCTCATGGCTTTCTCCTGTTTCAGTTGCACGTGGCGATCTTGGAGATCTGTTAAGACGTCATCGGGGGATAACGCATCAAGGATTCGGGGACGACTTTTGTCCTTCTCAAAGATCTCCAGGAAGATATGCCTGTAGGACAGATCAAGAGTATCCTGACTGTTATTGATCACATCAATTTCAAAGACCACATAATCGAGGGCATCCCCGGCGAAGTAACAGGCCATTTCGACATCTTCATTCTTTGCGACATCTTCCTTTGGTGTTCCCAATTTGTGCGCCTCAAAGAAATACACCTTTGGTGCACAAGACACACTGATTAGTATGAAGAAATAGAGTAAAATGTGATTTTTCATTGGAGCGCTTATCAAATGGATTTAAAGAATTAATAATATACAGACTAAAGGTAAAAATAGCCCATGATTAACACTTATTTAGCCTTCTTGATTGTCTTGCGAATTCGTTTTGGCAAAAGCCTCCTGATTATAAATACCTGAAAAACAATGCTTTATACTTGACATTGTGATATTTTTTTATTATATTCTTGGTATGAATGACATTAAAATGTTCAAAACCTTCTAACCCGAAAGGGTTATCATCTGCATGTTTTAACTCAACTAACAGTTTTCGCTGTTTCACAAATTTTATACACGAGATTGACTATTGGTTTTTAAAAGCCATTACAACGGAGTCTCTTTTTTTCTAACTAAAAAATCACAGAATATTATGGACAAAACAACA
>JBFKJL010000076.1:0-9502 GCA_041631795.1 Saprospiraceae bacterium
ATAACAAATTAAAGGGCATATTTTCCATCCATTATAATCGACAATGAGCCGGTCCCGACCCGGGGTGAAAAATTTATCTTCCTCCGCATAAGCAAACAAATGCCTTTTGTCGTAAGTCTCAATAGGGCCATCGTGTATTACAAAATACAGCCTGTTATAATATGAACCCCTGTCCGGGGTGATCAGGCTGCCGCAAACCGCCGCTGAAAGCGAATTCGACCATTCACGCATCTTTGCCAGGCATGATTCGCGGTAAGGTCCCCACTGGTGAACATCCATGGAGAATCCGGTTGCCCACATTTCGGGTAAAACTACAAGATCCGTATTGTCGATGCCCTCCAAATGTTGTTCAATATGGTCGATATTGGCCTTAGGAGACCCCCACTGAATCGATGCTTGAATAACATGGACCTTCAATACTCAGGATTAATAGTCTGTAAAATATCTCCGCGCATTGCGATTCCAGTTGTCCTGCATATTGACATTGTCAATTTGATTGTTGCCCATTTCCGACAAGGCATCTTCGTAAAGTACAAGTTCCCACCTTGGGTTATTGACCTCTCCCCGGCATGTGGAATGCAGGAGAATAAAATCATTGGACGCCAATGAAGGATTGTAAAACAGGAATTTGACATCCGTTTGACGGGTCGCTTCCATGTAATTGTATATCCAAATCTCATAGGGCGGAGCTGATGGTTCGTCCTCCACGAAAACTACATCATCCGGGCGGCCGTACTTGAGGAAGATGTATCCCCGGTCAGTTTCAAAGCCAAAACCGACATTGTTTTGATAGGTCTGATCAACGGCACGTGCGACTTCCATGTACTTCTGGTACACTTCGAATGGCTGGGTCAGCGAAAAACCCGTCCAATATTGATATAAAAAGTACCGCTTGCTCATGAGATCCTCATTTTCGATGATTATATTCAATGTTTCTGTCAGGTTATTTTTGATTTTTGGAAAAATCGCCTTGAGCGCATAATTCAATTGGTCAATGTCCATATGCTGGACAAAAGCTGTTTCAAATTCCCTGTCCTCAAGGACGCGGGCCTTGATGTCAGCCAATGGATGGTAAATGGAAAATGCTTTTTCAATTGTGTGGATGACTTCCTTGTTCTTCCTGCAGACCTCGATCTTGCACAAATAATCCCCAGTGGAATTATCGATCAGGTTGACACTGAGCAATACCGGCACCACAACTGCCGGTCTCAACTTCCTGTAGCCAGTCACATCCCTGTTGTCATCCATGGAATCCCTGTTTTCATGGATGATCTTGTACCTGATGAAAAAATCATCACCAATGAGCTGATCCGAGTCATAAATCTCGAAGTAACTGTAGAATGTATCCTGGCTGGCTGTAAGAGTATTGAAGGCCAGCGGTTCATAGCGAAAATTCCTCTTCGAGAATGGTAAATTCGAATCTGGTTGATCAACTGCAGACATCAAGAGGATGTCCGAATGTGGAATGGTTTCCCCTGTCCTGAGAACGAGCTTTGTCACGAGATCAAGCGTGTCATTTAAATTATTCAGGTCAATGCATTGGATCCTGAGATCATAATGACCAGGTCTGAGACTGAATCGCTTCATATCCCAAAAGTCCCTTGCTCTTTCCGTTAACGGGCTGTTGACAACATATTTCTCAGCTAAGGCGATTTTTCCATCGCTTTCCAGAATATAGAGAATCTCAACGGATGCGCCGAGCGCTTTGAGATTCATCGGGCTGGCTGTGTGAATCAGCGAGGTGCCGATGAAGCGCGTATAGACTTCTACGTAATGTGTTTCCCCGGATCTGAAAGAGGCATAGGATACACTGAGATCCACCCCGCCAGCCATGGTGATTGCAAGGCATTGCAGAATGGTCGTATTAATGGCTATGTTCCTGATGATCCATTGCATCTTTTAACAAGATAAATTCAAAATAGGACTTATGCATGCGGGACCCGATGATCAGTGTATCATTTGTCGCTTTTAACACTGTATATTCACGTTTTTCTCCGGGCACATCGACGATAATGTGATTATTTGAAATTGTATATGGATAGAGTTGGCCATTCTCCACCAGGTTTGAAGTCATCGTATTATCCGCGTTGAAGACGTATTCACCATTCTGAAGCAGGCTGGTGGTTTGGCCATCGCGGCTCGCGGCTATTATTTTCCATTGACCGGAAATATCACTATCAGGGGTAATGACAGCCAGATCCTGTCGGCAGGACATCAAGATGCTCAAAACAAGGATGGTCTGAAATAAACGCATCATCAAAAAAACTAATTTTATAACAATTTAACGAATTTGAAAATTCATGTCACATGAAAGATGACACAAAAAATGTATTCATTACAGGCGTTTCGTCTGGGATAGGCTATGATGCCTGTCGTTTTTTGATTGAAAAGGGGTACAGGGTGTTTGGTTCAGTGAGGAAAAAGGCGGATGCCCAAAGGCTGAGCAATACTATGGGAGAAAGATTTTTCCCATTGATCTTTGATGTGACACAAGTTGAAAAGATCAGGGCGTCTGCTGACGTTGTGGGATCACAACTCGGAGACCAAAACCTGGCAGCCCTCGTCAATAATGCCGGTTTATCTGTGCCGGGCCCCCTCCACCTCATACCAGATGATGATTTCAGGTACCAAATGGACGTCAATGTCATGGGAGTGCGTAATGTCACGAATGCATTCTTGCCGCTCCTGGGAACACAGCAAAGTAATAATCCCGGAAAGATCATCAACATAAGCTCCGTCTCAGGACGCTTTAATGCACCATTTAACGGGGCATACTGTATATCAAAACATGCCCTTGAATCAATGAGTGATATTTATCGGCGTGAATTGATGCTGTATGGCATTGATGTGATTGTGATCGAACCTGGACCGATCAAATCTGATATTTGGAAAAAGAACAAAGGCAAACTTCGAAAATATGAAGATTCAGATTACGGTTTTGTAATGAAACGGGCCGATAAGATCATTGAGCATTCTGAAAAAAATGCATTGCCCGCCGAGCGCATTTCCCGACTTATATGGAAGGTGATTGAAAAGAACAAGCCGAGAACCAGGTACATCGTTCATAAAAAAGGGATTTTACTGCTCTTATTGAGCAAGTTTGCACCTGACCGTCTGGTAGACAAAATGATTTGGAGAAATATCCGCGGCGCGGATGAGACGCGTTATAAACCGGTCTGAGCGGGATACCCAGCGCTGTTTATTTTTTAGTGAATTTGCGCTCTTTGATTTTCGCTTTTTTACCGACGAGTTTCCTGAGATAGAATAACTTCGCCCTTCGGACCTTCCCTCGTTTCAGGATCTTAATGTCCGCAATGATGGGTGATGAAAAGGGAAATATCCTTTCCACACCTATACCACTGGACATTTTTCGAACAGTAAATGTCTTTGTTGCGCCTTCTCCCTTGATCTGAATAACGTTGCCTTTGAAAGTCTGAATCCTTTCCTTAGAACCTTCCACAATCCTGTAGCTGACAGCAATATTATCACCTGCTCTGAAATTGGGAAACTCTCTCTTTTCAGTAAGCTGGTCGTGAACGTAATTTATCAATTCCATGGTGCAAACATTTATTGTGCTGAATTCGGGGTGCAAATATATAACAAAATTAATTAAGAAAGTATAGTTATCGGATCAATGTGACACTTCCGTTAAGTTCTTCAGATTCTCCCCTGGGATTAATGAATCGCACCTGGTAGACGTAGACGCCCTGGGGTGATGGCTCCCCCACATTATCCTTTTGACCGTTCCATCCCTGGCGGGGATCCCGGGTCTCAAAGATCAGCTCACCCCACCTGTTCCAGATCCGCATTTCGAATTCAGCCAGTCCATCATAAAATCCATTGCCGAGGAAAAGGTCATTTGACGCATCCTGATTTGGCGTAAACGCGTTGGGCATAAAAAATCGCACGACAGGCCTGATGTCTATCTGGCTGGAGATGGTATCGGGGCAGCCGCTAGGGTGAAAGACTGTCAGCATTATGTTGTAAATCCCTGTATCCGGAAATGTGTATGTCGGATTTTGCTCGAAAGAATTGCCCAGATCACTGAAATTCCATTGCCATGAGATCGCATTTGAGGACAGGTCTGTAAACCTGACTTCGCGTTGCAGGATATTGGGTTCTTCCGGTGTAAAGGAAAAATTGGCCACAGGCCCCGGCTGAACCCGGATCCAGTTGGGAAATTGCTTTTCTGTGGTACAGCCGATGGGTGACGTAATTTCAAGGCTGATGGAATACACGCCTTCTTCTTCATATATATGTGTGGGGCTGATTTCATTGCTGGTATTTTCGTCTCCGAAATCCCACAGGATATCATAGGTGTCATCGATGGGCGATGACAGGTTATTAAAAAAGATCTCTGCAGGTGAGCACCCGATGAAACTTGAGGGTTCCACAATGATCAAGGGAGGCGCTGGAAACCAGTCAATGACTTTTTCTATGGTGTCCTTACATTCATTATTGTCCTCGGCGACGAGGATGACATTTTGGGATCCAGGCATTTCGAAAAAATGATTTGGGTTTTGAATGCCCGAAGTCCCGCCACCGTCAAAATCCCATGTCCAGCCTGTCAGCATATCCGCACCCGTTGTGGACAAATCGGTAAATGCCACTGGACCGGCGACACAGGTGTCATATTCAAATTCAAAATCAGCCTCAATGGACGGGTAGATATTGACGATAAGATTGGCGGTATCAGAACATTCAAGGCCTTCATTGAGAATCATGGTCCCAGTATATTCACCAATACCCGGAAATGTGATCTCGGCATCCCGTGTAAAAACTTCCTGGAGGACCTCATCCTGCTGGTAAAAAGTCCATCGATAATCCGTAATCGAATTAACGTCAAAACTTTCATTTTTGAATACCACCGTATTTTCTCCGCATGAATTGATAAAAAACTCCTTGCCATCGATCTGGGCATCAGCCTCAATCTGGGCAAACACTTCAGGTTCACATGTCACAACATTAAACTGAAAGTCCCTGCGTAATGTACCGATCAGTTCACCATCCCTGAATTCTTCGACACACACCCCGACAACATATTGCCCATTGAACTGGGGTGTTCCAGTGATGAGACCGGTGAATGTATTGATTGATATCAGAGGGTCACCACCGAGAGGCATGCTGGCATTGAAGGGTGGTTTAAATGTGACGACATCGTAAGGTGGACGGCAGTTGAGCGGATTTGGTGTCACACCTGTACAAGCATCAGGGTCACCACTGCCAGGGCCGCCGGAACCATCTGTCCCACCTGAAGCCAGGGGTGCACAGAATTTGTACCTGAGGAGATCTCCTTCTGCGTCAACAGCTGAATGATCAAATTCCAGAGGTGAATTGGCACAAATGATGATCGGTGGAAATTGGTTGAAAACCGGGCTGTTGTTGCCTGTTTTTTGGGCTGTTGGCGAAATCTGAACTGTAAATGCCGCACCTGTTGTTCCCGGGTCAATGATATTGCCTATTGAATTATTGCGGCAACACCGCTGGTACGCGATCATGTAGTCTCTATCCTCGATGGGCAGATTGACTTCAAAACGGTAAGTGGCTTTGTCTACGCCGACATTGGAAGGTTCTTCGACACAGGGATCATCGGGTATGGGAATGACTTCCCTGTCGACGAAGTTAATGTTCTCAACTGTCTGAACATAGTCCCAACCATTGGCGAGGTTCCTGAGGTAGACTCCAAACCGAGCCGGTGAGTCAAAATCGGCGCCCCCTGTAAACCTGTCCCTGTACATTGTAAATTCCACAAGGAATACGACCCTTGTGGTGTCACCGTTGAACCTGACAAATGAGTAAGTCACATCACCCCCAACAATATGGGCGGCCTGCAGACGTCCGGCCAGGTGGGCAGAAGCGAGGACAACTATGGTTATGCAAAGCAGTTTTTTGAAGATCGACATAAATGATTTTCAGAAATCCAAAAATTAAATTTAACAATATAACGTTTACAGCAAAAGTTATAATTTGCCAACACGTATTTATTAAGACACTTATCCATCTATAAATGTTGCTTTCAGACGATCTGATTCATGTATCCAACCTATTGAACGCGGGCAAGGTCATTCTCTACCCCACAGATTCAATTTGGGGACTGGGATGCGACCCATTCAATAAGGCTGCTGTCGAAAGGGTCTATGAGATCAAGAAACGCGACAGGGACAAGCCTTTTATTCTCCTCGTGCAGACCATCGATGAATTAAAAAAATATATTGTGGATATTCACCCAAGGGTGGAATCTCTGCTACACTACCACAATAAACCTCTCACAGTCATTTACAGGGCTTCACAGGCACTGCCGGAATACATCACGTCAGACAAGAACACTGTAGCCATCCGGGTGATCAACGAACCGGTCATCAGCAAACTGCTGGGTCATTTCGGGAAGCCCCTTGTATCTACAAGTGCCAACATCCAGGGTACGCCTTTTCCGGCATCCTTTGGTGATATCAGTCAGGACATTATCGAACAGGCTGATTATGTTTTCCAATATAAAAGAGAAGCGACTGCGCCTTCAGAGCCTTCAGTCCTGATTTCATTCAATAATAAAGGTCAGCTACATTTCATCAGAGAGTAAGGCCAGGACACTTTTATCATCGCCAAACAGATCCACTGCAGTTTTTATGCACGCATCATGTGCCATAGCCACACTAAGACTTTGCTCATCCTGACCATTCTTGGTGAGGATCTCTGCAATGATCTGATCCCTCAGATAGATATCACATTGCGTTTCCTTTGTCAAATCTGTTTGGTAGTTGTTATAGATATAGGATTTAAATTTGAGGACAATAGCATCTGATTGGACGTCCATGAATTTTCTATTCAGTACAAATTCATGCATGATGAATTCATCTATATAGTCAAGCATGCCGATGCAATCCGTGGCGGTATGGTCCTCGACTACGAAGTCGGGAATGATGCCACCCGCACCAGGCATATTCCTGGCCAGGACCTTTGTTAAAAATGCCGTTGAATCCGTGTTCGTATCTCCGTTGATTGTGGTGTAAGGTTTTTGGATCAACCTCCCTGATGGCGTATAATATTTGGCCACAGTCAGCCGCAATGCACCCCCGTTCCTCAGGTTATAGATTTCCTGGACAAGGCCTTTACCATAACTCGGGGTACCGATGATCAATCCCCTGTCCCAGTCCTGGATGGCACCTGCAATAACCTCACTGCCCGATGCGGAATATTCATTGAGCAATACAGCGACTTTGTCGATGTTGAAAAAACGCTTGCCTGTAGAAAAGTATTCGGCTCTTTTCCGGTGTTTCCCCTCGGTATACGTCAGGAGCCTGTCTTTTTCCCTAAAGATCTGGCATAGAATCTTAATGGCCTGGGGCAGATACCCTCCTGGGTTATTCCTGAGATCAATGATAAGATTCAATGCTTCCCTGTCACCCAGCAATCGTTCAACTGAGGTCATGAACTGAGTGTAAGTATTCGAACTGAAGCGATCGATCCTGATATATCCTGTACTGCCATTCACGAGGTAGGCAGAGCTGGCCGATGGAATAGGAATTCGGGCCACTACTGTTTGTATCGTTTTGTCTTCTCGAGCGACCAGGTCTCGGACGACGAGTGACACTTCATTGCCTTCTTCTTCGCGGATAAGTTCACGGACCTCATCAAATGAAGTGCCATTGCCACTGACCAGCTGGCCGTTGATCTCGATGATGGCATTTCCAGCTTTGAGGCCTGCCTTTTGAGCAGGGCTGTCATTTGTGGTCCTCGAGATGTAAAAGACGTCATCAATATTGATCATTTCGACACCAAGGCCGGCATATTCTCCTTCCATCCTCTCGTTGTGCAGGTCAAGGTATTCTGGTGGAATGTAATCAGAATGGGGATCCAGGCTGCCAAGCACATTGGATATGGCATCTTCAATAAGTGTGTTTTGGTCTACCTCGTCAACATAGTTGGATTCCACAAACCTCAGGATTTCCTCGATCTTACCCGTTCTGAAGCCCTCGCTTTCAGTACCAATCTTTTCAATGAGGGAAAAATCATTCTTTTCGATATCCATTTTATACCCGGTGATCAGGCCTATGGCTGCAGCAAACCCTATAATCACAGGTTGTATAAAATTGTAGCGCCTTATATTTGTTTGTCCGGGCATATGTAATTATAAAGGAATTCTCGGAATTTTATTTGTGTCTTTAATGAATATTTGTACTTATGCGTTCACAAAAGGTTTACAATATTGACACGACAGATAAAAAAATACTGGCCATTCTGTTGAAGGATGCCAAAAAAACCTACGCTGAAGTAGGTAAAGAGCTTTATATTTCCCCGGGCACCGTTCATGTCAGGGTCAAAAAACTCACGGAAGCCGGGATTATCAAACATTCAGAATTGAAGGTGGACTATCATAAACTGGGATATGACATTACGGCCTTCCTGGGGATTTATCTCGAAAAAAGCAGTCTGTATGACGAAGTTTCAAAAAAATTATCAGAGATCCCCGAGGTTGTAGAGGCCCATTACACCACTGGCGTATATTCCATTTTTGCCAAGATCATCACGAGGGATACAAACCACCTGCGACAGATCATTTCTGAAGGCATACAGCAGATCAGGGGAATACAAAGGACTGAAACATTTATATCTCTGGACAACAAGCTTCTCAGACCATTACTGCCTCAATAGACCCTTTATCAGGCGCCGAGGTAGTGTTTGAGGAGCTTGCTTCGCGATGCGGATCGCAGTTTGTTGATGGCTTTATCTTTGATCTGGCGCACTCTCTCCCTGGTCAGGCCAAATCGATCACCGATGTCTTCCAATGACAGGGGATGTTCTACACCGATACCGAAGTACAGCTTGATGACATCGCATTGCCTCTCCGTCAGAGTGTTCAGCGATCTTTCAATTTCCCGCCTCAGCGATTCCATATACTCGAGTTTTGAATCAGTATTAGGCGTACTGCTGTTCTCCAAAACATCGAGGAGGGAATTGTCTTCCCCATCCACGAACGGGGCATCCATTGACACATGGCGCGCAGCTACACCGAGCGTGGTTTCAACTTCCTCCGTTGTGATTTCGAGCAATTCCGCCAATTCATCAGAAGATGGTTCGCGTTCAAATTCCTGTTCAAGCTCGCTGAAAGCCCTGTTAATTTTATTGAGAGACCCGACCTTGTTCAATGGCAGCCTGACGATCCTCGATTGCTCGGCAAGAGCCTGCAAAATCGATTGCCTTATCCACCACACGGCATAGGAAATAAATTTAAACCCCCTGGTCTCGTCAAATCTCTGGGCCGCTTTGATGAGCCCGAGGTTTCCTTCGTTGATCAGGTCACTCAGGGACAGGCCCTGGTTCTGATATTGTTTGGCGACAGAAACGACAAAACGGAGATTGGCCTTAGTCAGCTTTTCCAGTGCTTCCTGGTCACCATCTTTAATTCTTTTGGCGAGATCAACTTCTTCCTCAGGGGTGAGAAGGTCGACTTTTCCGATTTCCTGTAAATATTTTTCTAAAGACTGGCTGTCTCTATTGGTTATTG
>JBFKJL010000077.1:0-9371 GCA_041631795.1 Saprospiraceae bacterium
CACATTAAACCTAAAGTGCATCACATCCCCGTCCTGGACTACATACTCCTTGCCTTCAACAGCCATCTTGCCGGCTTCCTTTACGGCATGTTCCGAACCGAATGAGATATAGTCATCGTATTTGATGACTTCAGCGCGAATAAAGCCTTTTTCAAAATCAGTGTGGATAACACCTGCGGCCTGGGGTGCTTTAGAGCCTGCCCGCACTGTCCAGGCACGGACTTCTTTGTCCCCGGCTGTGAAGAATGTAATGAGGTGCAGCAATTTGTAACAAGCCCTGATCAGCCTGTTGGCTCCTGGCTCAGCCAGTCCCATTTCCCTGACAAAATCCATTTTCTCTTCGATATCCTCAAGCTGGGCGATCTCCTCCTCTATTGCTCCGCTGATCAATAAGACCTCGGCGTCTTCATGCGCAATGGATTCTTTGAATCGCTCAGTATGCTCATTGCCTTCGACAACAGCAATTTCATCAACATTACAGACATACAAGACTGGTTTTCTGGTCAAGAGCATCAGGTCTTTAAGCAGGTCCGCCGCTTCACCTTCTGCCTTTATCGATCTTGCCCCTTGACCTGTTTCCAAGAACTGTTTGAAAGATTTGGCTATTTCAACACGTTTGACATCTTCAGCTTTACCGCTTTTCGCCGCTTTACTCAATTTTTCAATCCTTTTTTCAATCGTTTCGATATCTTTCAATATCAATTCGGTATCGATGATCTCTTTATCCCGGACAGGATCCACAGAACCGTCTACATGGATGACATTATCATTTTCGAAGCACCTGACAACATGGACAATGGCATCGACTTCACGAATATTTGCCAAAAACTGGTTGCCAAGTCCTTCTCCCTGGCTTGCTCCTTTGATCAACCCGGCAATGTCCAGTATTTCTACAGTTGTGGGCACAACTTTCTGTGGTTTCACCAACGCCGCTAATCTTTCAAGCCTTGGGTCCGGAACAGTAATTACGCCAATATTTGGCTCTTTTGTTGCAAATGGATAATTAGCTGCCAAAGCCTTCGCTGCTGTCAGCGCATTAAATATTGTAGATTTCCCGACATTGGGCAGCCCGACGATTCCACATTGTAATGGCATATGTTCTTAAAAATTTTGGCAAATATAGAAATCCCTGATGAGGAAATACACGCAAACGAATTCGAATGTATAACTATTCATAAACAGGTCAGCAAGCACAAAATGCCCTGACGTAATTGATCACATCTGGGAAGAATTCACGGAAAGCGCCTTCAAATTCATCGCCGTATTGAGCGATGTCCTTCAAAGCCCCTTCAAAGTCTGATGTGAACCGAGCCCTTTTATCCATCCAGCGAAGGGAATTTCTCGCATTATCGATATTTGCATAGGCCATTAAAAAATGACTCTCTCTCATTCGGGGATAACGTAATTTCAGTTTTTGAGGAAACACTTCTGAGTATTTATTGAAAATGGCATACTGCTGGCGTGTAAAATCCTCGAGAGTCGCATCAGAATACAGGTGCCAGAATTTGGAAAGGTAATAATCCCAAATGAGATCGACAGCCACAGGTGCGTATTTGCCGTGTCTCTTTCTCAAAAGTGTTCTTGCAAACGCTGAAGCCTGGTGACGGTCAGTGAAAGCATCAATGGCCCTGTGCAATTTGATGCCCGTCAGATAGTCTCCGGCAAATTGCAGTTCTTCCTTTTTCGTTAAAAAATCAGTAATAAAATTACCTATGAGGACTTTTTCATTCTCACAGGAAAGATAACAATGGGCAAGAAAATTCATCGAATGAAAGGCTCAATCATGAAGCCACAATAGCATACGTCAAAAAAAACATTTTATCAGGATTTGGCATACATCACATCTTTCACCGCTTTAATGACTTTAGCTGGAGTGGGCAAATATTCATCTACGAATGGTGCAGCATATGGAAGTGAGGTATCCGCCGAATTCACCCTGTACACCGGAGCATCCAGATAGTCAAATGCATACTTCTGGATCTCATATGCAATCTCAGCTGAAACACCTGCAAATGGCCAGGATTCATCCACAACAACCATCCTGTTTGTTTTTTTGACTGACTCAACGAGGGTATTGTGATCCAATGGCCTGATCGTGCGCAGATCAATTACTTCTGCCGATATGCCTTCTTTTTGCAGCTCATCTGCCGCTGTTTTGGCGACTTCCATCATCTTGTTGAACGAGACGATCGTGACATCAGTTCCTTCGCGCTTGATGTCTGCTTTGCCGATGGGTGTGAGATACTCTCCTTCCGGCACCTCGCCTTTCAGACCGTACATCTGTTCAGATTCCATAAAACAAATGGGATCTTCATCGCGGATGGCAGATTTCATAAGACCTTTTGCATCTGCCGGATCGACTGTCGAGATCACCTTCAGTCCAGGACAATTTGCCATCCAGCTTTCAAAGGTTTGGGAATGTTGTTGAGCCAACTGCCCTGCAGCTCCTGACGGACCGCGAAAAACAATTGGGCAACTGAATTCTCCAGCAGATTGAGACAGGGTCTTTGCCGCATTGTTGACGATCTGATCAAATGCGAGAACAGCGAAGTTCCAGGTCATGAATTCTACGATGGGTCTCAGACCATTCATTGCAGCACCAACACCAATCCCTGCAAAACCAAGTTCCGCAATTGGTGTATCAATAACGCGCTTAGGACCAAATTCATCTAGCATACCTTTGCTGACCTTATAGGCCCCGTTGTATTCAGCCACTTCTTCACCCATTAAGAATACACGATCATCTCGCCGCATTTCTTCTGTCATGGCTTCCCGCAACGCATCTCGTAAAGTAATTATCCGTCCCATAATTAAAGATTAAGCTGCAAATGTAACGATCAGGTGAAACATATTGTTTATTCAGCTGACTTTAGTTGCATTAAATCGAACCCTCCCAGGTGTCCGGAACTCATAACCAGGAAAATATTGCGTTTTTTCGATGGCAATGTCATCAGGTTTTTTTTCAGGGCGTCCCTGTTGTTTATGACCTGGAGATTGTGGTGTTGAAATTGTTTATGAACGAAATCCGGGTCCAGTGCCTTCATTTTTTTTATCTGTATGGCTTCATTATCAAAATAGACCAGGGCCTTGTCTGCTCCATCGAGGGTTCCGTCATAGAGGGGAATGTACGTCGGATCGAGACTTGAAAACGTGTGCAATTCGAGAACGCAAAATAAAAAATCATTGGGAAACCTGTCACGAACAGCCAGCACGGAAGCCTTCACCTTTGAAGGGGCATGCGCAAAATCACGGATCACAACCCTGCGCTCATCTTCATATAATTGTTCGAGCCTCCGTGCTGATCCCCTATATGTAGACATGGCTTGTAAAAAACCGCCAGGTTCAATACCCAGGTCAGAACATATCCTGAACGCGGCACCCAGATTTTTCATGTTGTGCATTCCAAAAATGTGCAATTTATAATTCTGTTGTCCTGATCTTAATTCCCCATAACGGTTGGTCTCAAAAGGCAGGTAACCCTCACGCTTTACATCTGCAGGAGTCGACAGAATAAAGTCAATAAGATCAGGGTCGGATTGATCAAAATAACAGATTTCATCTGCTTCCATCTCATTTAAGAGTTTAATAAATGGCCTCCTGTACGACTCAACTGTGGGATAAATATTGATATGATCCCATGCTAACCCGGTCAACACCAAATGGGTCGGATTATAATGGAGCATTTTTGCGCGATCATCTATGGCAGAACTGGGATACTCATCTCCTTCAACGACCATGATTTCATGGCCCTCTAATCTTACCATCCTGTCAAAGCCGTCGACAATAGTCCCGACCAGGTAGTCAAATTTAAATCCAAGCTTTGAGAGAACATGCATGATCATAGACGTTGTCGTCGTTTTGCCATGAGAACCAGCCACAACTATTCGTTTTGACGCCTGGCAGTGTCTGCTGACGAATTCAGGAAAGGAAAATACAGGCAGATTGAGTTCAAGTGCCCTCAGCAATTCCGGATTATCGGACCTGGCGTGTTTCCCGAGAATGACGGCATCAATTCTCCTGTTGAGCCTCTCCGGATCCCAACCTTGAGATTCAGGAAGCAATCCTTTATTCGCCAACCTGCTCCTGGAAGGTTCATAAATCTCATCGTCAGAGCCCTCAACAATATGCCCCTGCTGATGTAATTCCAGGGCCAGGTTGTGCATCACGCTTCCCCCGATTGAAATAAAATAATAATGCATACTCAAACAATTTGCCCTACTTTTGCAGGGCTTCAAAAGATGTTAAAATTATAAGACCTGCAATTAATAGGTATAATATTTGATTATAATATCTGCGAGTCTATAAACGTTTAAACTTGGAAATCTAATATAATGAGAAGAAGTTCAATCAACACGGTTTTAAAGGTCTTCTTGATCCTCATAATCATGTCTGTTTTCAGTTCATGTGTGAAAAGAGGTGTCGGTTGCCCATCTGATTTTAAGGTCCTTCCCTCTGTGGCCCTTCATATCAAATAACAACAGTCCGCTGCACATCCAGTGTCCTTGAAGATATAGAGATAAAGCCACATATCACCAAAGACGGCTCCCATACGCTGTTCTCGGCACAATATAATGCCCATTACCATTCGATTCATGGTGCTCTTGATGAGTCTGTGCATGTTTTTATTTCCGCTGGCTATGACTTCCTGGCAAGAAAAGCTTTGCATTCCATTGATATTTTCGAAATGGGTTTTGGCACGGGCTTAAACTGTCTCCTGACCTTATTGTCCAATAAAGCCACACGCACACCTGTCAATTATTCAGCTATTGAATTGCATCCTTTACCTATGGAGGTAACCAATGATCTCAACTATCCAGATATCCTCAAACTATCTGAAACGGACAGAAGACTCTTTTTAAGGATGCACTCACTGGCATGGGACACCTCAGAGGCAATGACTGACAATTTTACCCTGCATAAAATTTATGGGGACATCCTCAAATACAATTTCAGGCAAAAGTTTAATCTTATCTATTTTGATGCCTTTGCCTTTTCTTCACAACCCATACTTTGGAGTCCGGAATTACACCAAAAGCTTTACGACCACCTCCATCCGGGTGGAGTCATGACGACATATAGTACCAAGGGCGTATTCAAGAGGACTCTCAAATCCATAGGATACAAACTGGAAATCCTGAATGGCCCGGGCAAGAAGAGAGAAATGCTCAGGGCAGTAAAGATCTAACCCACCCCGGCATCACTTCTTCCTTTTTTTCTATCTTCAGTTTCTCAATTCACTTATATGAAAAAAATGGCATTGCACTGGCAGATCCTTCTTGGAATGCTCTTGGGTATCGTGGGCGGACTGCTCCTGGCTCAGGTTAATGGGGGGCGCGAATTTGTTCAGGACTGGATAAAACCTGTCGGGACAATCTTTATAAAGCTGCTTAAACTCATTGCCATTCCGCTGATCGTTGCGAGCTTGATCAAAGGTATTTCAGACCTTCGGGATATCTCGAAGTTTTCGACTATTGGGCTTAGAACAGTTTTGATCTATATCGTAACGACTGTCATCGCAATTACCATCGGCTTGAGCCTCGTCAATATCATCCAGCCCGGCAACAGTGTTAGCCAGGAGACGATAGCGGAATTAAGCACATCCTACGGGGATCTCGCGGGAGAAAGAGTGAGTAATGCTGAATCCCAAATGGAAACAGGCCCTTTACAATTTGTAGAGGATATGGTTCCCGAAAACTTTTTCCAGGCCGCAAGTGAAAACAGGAATATGCTCCAGGTCATTTTTTTTACAATATTTTTTGGCGTGAGCCTTTTGCTTGTCGATCCTAAACTGGCCAAACCTGTCAAAGGCTTTTTTGACGGACTCAATGAGATCGTATTAAAAATGGTGGATTTGATCATGCTTATTGCGCCGTATGCTGTCTTTGCCCTTCTTGGGACCCTTGTTGTGGAAACCAGCAACCCGGACATCTTTGTGGCATTGGGATGGTATGCCTTTACAGTTGTACTGGGCTTATTCCTCATGATCGTGCTATACATCCTGGTTGTCTATTTTTGGCTGGGCAAAACACCTGGTTTTTTCTTAAGAGGAATCAGTCCGGCCCAGTTGCTCGCATTTTCCACAAGTTCGAGCGCAGCCACGCTCCCGGTAACCATGGAACGTGTGGAAGAACATCTTGGTGTAGAAAAAGAAGTCACAAGTTTTGTTTGCCCTGTGGGCGCCACGATCAATATGGACGGCACAAGCCTCTACCAGGCTGTGGCTGCAGTATTTATTTGCCAGGCCCTTGGTAATGAGCTTGGCTTGAATGACCAGTTGACCATCGTTTTAACCGCAACCCTTGCCTCCATTGGTTCAGCTGCCGTACCTGGCGCCGGGATGATCATGCTTGTCATAGTCCTCGATGCTATTGGTGTGTCCCGGGAGACTCTTATGATCGGATTAGCACTTATATTTGCAGTCGACAGGCCGTTGGATATGCTCAGGACCGTCATCAATGTCACAGGAGATGCCACTGTGGCCATGATCGTGGGTAAATCCGTGGGACGACTTGGAGAACCCCATGTGAAGAATTGGGATGACTTTTATGAAGATGTCAAATGACATCGCGTTCAATGAAGTTTGATAAAAATCTGTATAAATGAGTGAAACACATGAATTTCTGGGAATAGGCTCTCGAGTGAATCACCCTTCTTTCGGTGGAGGGGTCATTATCGAAGTCGATGTGGAAGCGTATAAAGTCGTGTTCTTAACACATGGGGTTAAGTACGTGGGAAAAGACTATGCCGCATGGGATATCATTGAATCCATCCCTTTCACTGAAAGCGTTAGTTTTTCAGATGCAGAAGAAGCCCTGGCTAAAATATTGAGATCCTGGCTGGGCGTGTCGGAAGAAGTTCCCCTTGGGGATAAATGGAGAGGCGGCACAATGTCACTTGTGCCGAAAGATCCTTCCCTGAAGGCCAAGGACATTCCGATCGAAACATTCTTTCATAAAATTGTCATGGTCAGGGACAGGATCAGGGTCATGGAACAACGCATCAATTCCAGCAATCTCACAGATGAGGAGAAAGTCAATCTCCAGCAGTATATTACGCGTATCTATGGAAGTTTGACCACCTTTAATGTCCTGTTTAAATACAAGGAAGACAGTTTTGTCGGAGAAAAAACAAATTGATCCGCAAGCTTATGGTCTGGGGAAGATACGTCTGTCGCCCCTCTTCCATTTGAGTGCCATCTTCGTATTTTCGACCCTTTTCCTGCTGACGCCGTGGATACACGGCAATGACGGGGCCGGCTATTATGCCCCTGTACGTTCGATAATTGTCGATGGTGATTTTGATCTGGAAAACGAATACATATACTTTAGTCGCTCACGGGAAGTTGCTTCTCTGAGATTGGATGCCCATACACAAAAGTATTATTCCCAGTATCCCTTCGGGACGAGTATGCTCTGGCTTCCGGCTGTTTCCACAGCCCATTTTATTTCCAAAATCACCGGGAAACCGGTAAACGGATATACCCGCCTGTACTATTGGTTTGTATGTCTGACATCAGCTTTGTTGGCGTTTTGGGCCCTTATTTCAGGTTATAAATTCTTGCGGAAAAGGTATGGGCTTGAAAGTGCCTATTGGTCAGTTTTAGGCGTATGGTTAGGAACAAGTCTGTTTTATTATATGTTCTTTGAATCTTCCATGTCACACGCTTTTTCTTTTGCCCTGATTACATTTTTTATTCTCCATTTTTACCGTATTTGGGGAAATGCAAACACCGGTTACGGGGTGTGGTTCCTCGGTGGTTTACTCCTGGGTATCATTGCCATTATCAGATTACAGGATCTGCTTACAGGTCTGCTTCCCCTGGGCATTCTCATGTATTATTTTATTAATCAAAGACTAAACTTCTTCTCCTTTTTGAGGGTCGGAGGCATCTTTCTTTCCGGTTTCATTCTGGGCATCCTTCCGGATCTGATCGTCAACACCATCGACCACGGAACGCCATTGGCCTATGGTACCGCCATATATACAGGCAGCTTTGCAGCTGATCAATGGTGGTATGCCCTGAAGGTCATGTTTTCAGCTAATCACGGTATATTTTTCTGGTCGCCATTGGCCTTTCTTGCTATTTTGGGATTACTCATTAAAAGAGCATTTTTCACCAATTTGCTTTTAGCGGTTTTCTTTTCACAAGTCATACTAACAGGATTTTGGTACGCGTGGAATGGGGCTCAATCCTTCGGCCATCGATTTTTCGTTGGCTACACTTTCATTTTCGTATTGGGTATCACAGCCCTATTCGACATTTGCCAAAATAATCGTAAATTATTGAAGTTTCTCATTTCAGGTTTAGTTCTCCTGAATGTCATGCTTATGGTTCAGTACGGTTTGAGAATGATTGAAACCGAGGGGCCGCTTGATCTCTTGGTATTTTTTGAAAATTTCAAAACTATCCCCGACATCCTGGCTGATGTCGTGAAATTTATCCTGTCCAAAGAAGAGTTCATTGAATAAGTCAACTCCTTGTCAAGCTTCGTAAACTCAGTGAAAAGAGCAAGAAGTTGTGTCGTTCTGTTCAGGCTGAATGATCAACCTTTAAAAGGATTGAGGAATCTGCCGATCATGTTAAAGCCGGTAAAAACATTCTGACCTTTGTTCATCGTATCTTTTGTATACCTGACGTCTATCGGGTATTCGTAGATCTTGGAGCGTGTGATCTGGGCATTTTTGATGATCTCGATGCAGAACTCATACCCATTATAGGTAATGGATAGGTTTTCGGCAAACCGCCGGGACATGACCTTCATGCCGGACTGGCTGTCTGTGATGACAATTCCCGTGATGAAGAAACTGAATATATTGCCGATAAGATTGAAGAATAGCCGGGTCCAGGGGATTTCATTGCGTTTGAGGAATCGGCTTCCAATCACAAGATCCACATCTTTGGCTTCCAGGCAACTGATAAGAGGGATGAGGTCTTCCGGGTTGTGCTGGTGATCAGCGTCAATGGTCGCAATTAACTTTGCACCTTTCGAAACTGCATAATCGATACCAGTTTTGGTGGCAGCGCCAGCCCCCATATTGATAAAATGGTCCAATACTGTAACATATTCCTTGTACTTATCGACCTTTTCACGGGTGGAATCACTGCTGTTGTCATTGACGACGACAATGTTTTCGAATCCCAGGCTCAGGATCTTATTGATCACCCCTTCTATGAATTTTTCTTCGTTCATAGCCGGAATGACAATATAAATGTCGCTTACATGTGTATAAAACTCCATTTATCACTATAGGATTTCGAAAATGGCATACCTTCCAAAGTTTTGGACCTGGCCAAACACACCGTAAATATATTGATTATTATCAGTTTCGTCCGAAATAGTTAATATCCGGTCAGTTCCAATCATTTCCAG
>JBFKJL010000078.1:0-9351 GCA_041631795.1 Saprospiraceae bacterium
AAAACCGGTCAGGATTCCGCCATTGCATTGATCAAATCAAAGTACCTGCAAGGGTCACCTGCCACATTTGGCGAGATCAACCACGAAAACCTTAAAAAGCCTGTTTCAACAGGCAATCCCAATAACGGGAAACTGATTTATGAGAACAGCTGCCTCCATTGTCATCAAAATCGCAGGTATTCCTACCTTTTACTCGATGATTCGAAAATGACATTCAAACATCTGAGCAATAAATCCGAAGGGTACGGAAGACATTCCATCTACCAGGTTGTGCGCTATGGTGTTTTTTCAAAGTCAGGAAAGGAGTCCTACATGCCGCAGTATCCTCTTGAGAAATTGAGTGACGATCAACTGGAAGATCTTCGCGCCTACATTGAATTGAAAGCAAGCTAGTCGTAGATCAGTCCATTCCTGAGGTATTCAGGCAACAGGTTCGATGAACCCTTGCTTTCCTTCATCAGCGTTCGGAGCAGCATGGAATAGATCGCTTCATGTCGAATGTCATTATTTGCTTTTGGTGACATTCCCTTTGTGAATCCATATTCTTCAAAATGATCAAGGAATGAAGAATGGCGACTGACAATATGTACAGGTGTCGCATAACTGTCATTATCACCGACCAGGGCAATAGGCTGGTGATCGCCGATTATGATCACGAGGTCATTGTCGCCCAATCTTTTGATGATGAAATCTGAAATGAAAGACAATTGGTAGTCAATCGCCCTGAAATAGTTGTCCTCCATGTATTTCATTGCCGGGGTTGTCAGGTTCAAAAGATAAGCCGGGTCATTGATTGACCTGAAATCATCTTCTACGGAAATGGGGGTGATCCAATGGGCGTGCGAATTCTGTGTAAGGTAAAAACACGTCATCGGGGACGCGCCACGCTTTTCAAAATGATCCTGGGCCGCGTTGATGACATATTGATCAGGAATTTGTTTGCCAAAACCCGAGATCAAAGGGCCGGAGTATTTGAAATCCTTAAATCGAAGAAATTCGGAAACGGCAAAAGTTCGTTTGATCTCTTCCCAATCCAGCGAAAACGAATCGAATCCGCCAAGCGGGGCAAGGTAATAATTCGTATACCCAGCGTCCTGGAGGATGTGGAGCAGGGATTTATGGCGTTCCTGGAACTTCTTTCCGTGAATGGCTCGAAATAATCCAATACTGTCTGTTTTTATCCCATAAAACAAGGAGGTATAAACCATCCAGGATCCACCCCCGGATCTCGGTGAAACAGTGAAATTGGACACACTGGAGATTCCATGGTGAAATAACCTTGATTCGATGGTCTGACAGAGGGATTGATAGCGATTGGAAAACACAGGGTGCGATGAAAGAACTGCACCATAAGATTCTACAAGAAGAAAGTATATGTTGGGTTTAAATGCGATGTTTTCATGCTGCAACGCCGCAGAATAGGCAGGAATGCCCTTGAGTTTTTGGATACGTCTGTAGGTCTTGATTGATTCTCTGATGTTGAAGAGCAATAAATAAAAATGCGAAATTATGGTTCTGGTATACAGAACCCAGACCATGCGCGTATGGACAAATGTGACAATCCCTCCCAGGATGACAAGACCCCAGATTTTAGTCATCCAGGGATGAATTGCGCTATATTCCGTGAGTTCCCGAACATAGACTGAAGTTAATTGATACAACCCAAGGACGAGGACGACAAGGAATAGCAAGGCAATAAAAAAATACTTCTTATAACCATTGTACAAGACCCTTATCCCAAGAATGACCATGCCCATATCAGAGTAAAGCACTGGCTCGGTGACGTACATTTTCTTGATGGCATGGTAGTAAAAGTTATAGACGAAGAAGAAAAATATATATAAATAAAATATGACGTTCCACCATCCGGGCCCAGGCCAGGGATTTGCATAAGATGCAAGCAGGGATAACAGAGCAAAGTCAAAGCTCAATCTGAAAACGTCGTTATTATTGCGACGGTAAAGACCTGCGATCATCGTGCGAACAGAGACATCTTTGAATGTGACAGGAATAAATCGAGTGGATTTAATATTGATCAGGTACCGGGGAAGAAACAGGAATGCATTTAAAATTATATAGATGAGAAACAGTTTAAACATTCGGAATCACATTAATTTAGCGATTGCAGGTAAGTGCATCTTATGATGCAAGGTCCTGTTGTATTGTTTGTGGCTTAAATATGAGTATAATAATCATTTATGTACTGATCTTTTTTGAATTGGTGTGTTATCCCAATCCAAGTGAAGTGTCTGCATACAGAAAGATACTTAAAGCCCACAAAGAGACCGCCCTGAACCTGAAAATTTTACTGAAGAGTTTCATCACAGGTCTCGCTTTTATTTGTTTTATCACACCGTTGGCCGCCGGTCTTTATGAGGTGATCTCCGGGGGTGATTTTTGGTTTTTTGAAGCTGGCGTCAGGTTTCTTGTTGGATTTGTATTGGCCCTCGGAAGTCGGTATTTTTCCTTTGTCGCGAGCAAAAGGATCTATGGAAACCGACATTCTGGTCATGATCTCATGGATTCGGGGTTGTTCTCGGTATCTCGGCATCCGGTAACCCTTATGTATCTTGTGACGATCACTGGTTTAATTATCATGGTGGGGAACTGGCTTTTGTTGATACCTGCACTTGTATTTGCGTGGATCATGCACTTGAAGGTTCTCGAAGAAGAAGCTTTTTTGAGACAAGGTTTTGGAGACGTCTATGTTCAGTACTGTAAAAAGGTCCGAAGATATATATAAGGGTTTATGACGATCGATCAACATACAATTAAGGAATGGTTTGACAAGACTTACCGGCGCCGCGGATTGAATTATCTACGGCCCCTTGAGGCCTACGAAGTGTTCATGACCCTCCTGGAGGCAAACCAGGGTGGAACCCTCCTTGATGTGGCGTGTGGTCCGGGGCAAATGCTTCTGACAGGCCGTCAATCTGGATTACAGGTAGCAGGTGTTGATATTTCGGAGGAGGCCATTCGCATGGCAAGGCAGAGGGTCCCGGAATCCAAAGTACTCGTTGGGAATGCGGAATCCCTTCCTTTTGATGACATGACATTTCATTATGTGACTTGTATTGGAAGCCTTGAGCGTTTTATCAACAGGGATAAAGCCCTTGCCGAGATGTACCGCGTGGGTAAACCAAATGCCAGGTACTGTCTCATGGTACGCAACTCTGAAAGAATGTCATGGCGCATCGTCAAGGACTATTTGGGCATCAGGAATGAACAAGGCCACCAGGACGCATTGAGTTATGAGCGCTGGAAGGCATTATTTGAAAAGTGCGGTTTCAGGGTCACCCGGGTGGAGCGTGACCAATGGCCGCGCCTGAGGTGGAAAAGGTGGTTCAATATATTTTCCGGGACGATAGATTATACCGCTGTAAAGCCGGATTCCAGGCCTGTTCGGAATGCCTATGAATTTATTTTTATCCTCGAGAAATCTGGAAATGGGCAATAATCAGATTCAAGCGCTCTATGACACCTTGTTTCGATTCGAAAGTGGTGCACGGCCAATGCCATATCCCATCCACAAGCCTCTCGCTTTTGAAGATGCAGATATATCTGATATCAACGACTGGCTTTATAGTCATATCCCTTTGAAGCACGGTTTATCCTGCCTCGATGCAGGCTGCGGGGTTGGGTATTCCTCTTTTTATTTCAATAAAATGCTCAAGTGGACATGTTTTGGCATAAGCCAAAGCCACCTGGAAGTAGAAGCCGCTCAAACGTATGCTCTAAAAGAAGGGCTTTCAGAACAATGCACATTTGCGGTGCGCGATTTTACTTTGCCTTTCGGGCAGTATTTTGATGTCATTCTTGCCATCGAATCTCTTAAACACGCAAGCCGTATCAGCAGTGCCGTGGCCAACCTGGCCCATCATCTTCATGATGGCGGCCTTCTGATTGTGGTTGAGGATGTCTGGACCAATGCCGGAAGCGAAAACAGGTATGCCAGGATTTTCAGGGAGGCCTGGTCTGTCCCGGAATTGTACACGCATGATCATTACATCGAGACTTTTGAAGCCCACGGATTTGATGAAATTGAACGGTTTGATCTGACACGTCATGTGCAGCTCAAAACCAAAACAAGCCTTCGACTGAAGTCATTTTTACTGGGAGCATGTCGTTCACTATCTTTTGGAAACACCCGCCGGAACCTGGATCTGTACCTTGGCAGTTTGATGATGGACATCCTCTATGCGGATGGAATGTTTGATTATACAGTCTTTGTCCTGAAAAAGTCGTAAAAGGAAAAGGAAAACGAAACGATGATACCGGCTGAAGCCAGGAATAAAAAGATCAAGGCCGCTTTCGAGGGCCAGGCAAAAGGTATGATGAGAGCCATGAAAAACAGACCGGCCATAACGCTCGAATATTTTCGGGAGACATGAACCTCCCGCTCGCCGAAAAGAGCTGTGATCAGCACATAACCATACCTCATGAATCCGGGAACAAGGATCCAACTGCCGGCAAAGCCCTTATGGAAGAGCAGGACTGAGACGACAGCCACAAACAAGGCATCCGTTTCCATGTCCAGGTAGGTGCCAAAAAGTGAAGACGTCCCAATTTTGCGGGCAACAAAGCCATCAAGGCCATCAAGACATACACATGCCAATAATCCTGAAAATATGATGAGGTCATGGTGAAAGTTGTAGCGGAATGCAAAATAACCAAGAAACCCCAACCTTGTCACGGTGATGATATCTGCCTTATGATGATGCCAAATGTGTGTGATCCGGAACGAATGCCGCAACCAGAAAAATACAGTGATCGACACGCATCCGGCTATGAGGGGAATCCTTGTCTCCCTGAGAAAAAGATAAGCCGCAAGACTGACCAACATCAGAATGGCGTGGTAACGATTCCATTTAAGAATAGTATTTTTATCCATTGCGAAGAAAATGGTACATGATTATAAAAATATCATTTCGATCATAAGAATGTGAGAGACCTGCTAAAAAAGTTGTCGGGGTCGGGTGTGGATCATCCTTTGACGGGCATTGTTGTCTACACATTTTTCAATTTTTTAAGGCCTGCCATAGGCATCATCCTCCTTCCCATTTACCTGGCTGTATTTTCCCCGGAGGAATTCGGCGTTTACAGCATCCACCTGATCATTATGGCGATTGTTTCTGTTTTTGTGACTTTGCGGCTGAATTCTGCCATGGTTACATTTTACTATGATTTCAATGATGATCCGGAGAAACTCCGGGCCTACATGGCAGGTATATTTAAGGTCTCCCTGTTCATCGGTTTGGCTGTCGTGGGCGTCTTTATGGTCATTGGGCCATTCGCTTTTGATCTCATCTTCAAATCAGGGGATATCCTCTTTTACGACGATGGCTTTATTGCTATCTCGGCTTCGATGTTCGCCCAGGTCAATGCGGGATACCTGACCTACCTGAAAAACCACAAAGCGCTCAAGGGATTTGCTGTCCTGACACTTATCAATGTTCTGATGACAGCAACCCTTCAGTATTTGTTTATCGTTGTTCTTCAGTGGGGTGTGACCGGGGCGCTTCTCGGATTAATGATCCCTCAAGTCTTGGTTTTTATAGTCATCCTGGTTCTTGAGCCGCAAATTGTGATCCGAAATATTCCATGGGCATGGATCCGTAAATCATTGTCTTTTGGTATTCCATTGATCCCTTACCTTTTGATACACTGGTTTATGACAAAGGGTGACCGATTATTCCTGGAGCGTTACCTCGACCTTGAAGTCGTGGGACAATATGGTCTTCTGGTGACATTGACCGGTGTGATTATCCTGTTTGTAGAGGCGATCATCACTGGAGTGCGACCATTTTTATTTGATGCTTTTAAAAATACTAGTAAAAATCAAAATGAAATTGGGCTCCTGATAAAGTTGATCATCATAGTACCTCTTTTTATCATTCCTTTTGTCGTTTTGGTGGGCAACAATCTCCGATTTCTCACGGACAATCCTACTTTTCTGAGTGTTTCGCCGTACTTCACGTTGGGTTGTTTTATTGCCTATCTCATGGTGTATATCAAGCTTTTCAATCAACCCCTTCTATATGCCAAGAAATCAGGGGCCATTACAGGATTGTCCGTGGTTACGATCATTGTTTTGATCCCGGCATTCATATTATTGATCCCTTCGTTCAGGATCTGGGGTGTCTTGTGTGCCAATATGCTGGCTTTGACGATCACGGCTGTTCTTTTCTACTTTACGGCCCAGCGGCACAAACCCCTTGAGTATCCCCTCAAGCAGATGATTTTCTGGCCTGTTGCAGTATTTACAATCCTGTTTGGTTTGGAATATTATACCTCATTCACAGGGTTGAGCAGGATGTATTTCGGGATCATCCAGTTTGTGATCCTGGCCGGGCTGTTTATTTACCCGATGTATACAACCCTGAAATCTTATAAAGCATTGTTCATGAACGACTGAGCCCCGACCAAAAGGGTTCGTCCCCAACAAGCATGTTGTGCTCCCTGTAAAAATAATCGAGCATTGCCCTTGAATCATTATCATCGTCAGAATGTTCCTGAGGGGGTACATTTTCGGGAGGTATGATGGGGGGCGAATAATCACGCAAGCCCAGGAATTTATATACAGATTGAACTGTGGTGCCCGGATCCTTGGCCAGGTCATCAAGAGAAATGGTCATCACCTGGCCAGTCGAAAACCACTTGAGCCATTGTTCTTTGTAAAACCTGTAGAAGCTGCGGTGAATGATTCGCGTGTTTAAGTCCTTCCTGTAGCGATTGATCTCTTCTTTAAAAAATGAAGCCATAGGCTGTAATTTTTCATAGCCCTTGCGGCCTGTGTGATGGTACCGTTCGATCATCCTGTAATGAGAAATACTCCTGTCCACGGGGTGCCTTCTCATGATGATCAAACGTGCCCCGGGAAAATACCTTGCAAGTCGATGTGGGGGCGCTTCTGTGAGGTAATCAGCAGACGCTTCACCCGTGATGACCCCTTCGACATTGACCATATTCTTGGAACGGTTGATGTCCTCTACAGAGCCATCTGGCCTGAATGTGGCCCACTTGTACCTGATGTTCTCCTGGCCTTTTCGGGGAAAACGCAGCACGTACCGCAAATAAGTTATATGGAATCTGGGAAAACTTTTTGAGAACTGATTGGGTTCTTTTAAAAATGGTGGTGCGACTGATGGGTGGCGAAGCAGGTATTGAAACAGGGAGGTCGTCCCGCACTTGGTTGGACCCAAAATGAAAAATGAAGGTTTGTGACGGTTGAGCAAAGTGAATAGTGGTCCCATTTCTTGTAATAAATATAGAAATGTCTTTCTCAACGTGGAAGAATACCTATAATTCATTTATTTTCGTTCAGGCTAATTGGCCTGATCATTCGGTCTTTAAAATATGACAACTCAGAACAAACAGCTCACCCGAGAGGCAGAAGCCATTATTCCGACAGAATATGGAGATGTGAATATGATAGCCTATTCAAATGGCAAAGGAGCGTACATCCCGCATATTGCCCTTGTGAGTACAAAGCTCAACGCATCCAAACCCGTTTTGATGCGCGTCCACTCCGAATGCATTACCGGTGATTTGTTTCATTCCCTGAAATGTGATTGTGGTGAGCAACTCGCTACAGCCATGCAAAAGATCTGTGAGGAGGGTGGTGTCCTGATTTACCTCAGGCAGGAAGGCAGGGGCATAGGCATCATCAATAAGCTGAAGGCCTACAAAAAGCAGGAAGAGGGGATGGATACGATAGAAGCCAATAAAGCCCTTGGATTTGAAACCGATTACCGGAAATATGATTGTGCTGTCGGCATTCTCAGGGATCACGGCATTACAAGAATTCGGCTCCTTACAAACAACCCGGACAAGATAGAAGCCTTTGAAAACAGCCATATTGAGGTTGTTGAAAGGGTGCCCCTTAAAATTGAACCCAACCCTAAGAATTATAAATATCTCAAAACGAAAAGGGATGCGCTCGGCCATATGCTCGATGTGGACTAAATAATGCATATGAAGGTCAGAGCCCTGTGGCATAATAATCGCCAACGTTCAGAGATTCGTGAGGAGACTATGGCGCCCGGCACTGGTCAATTGCTCGTACGCTCAAGGTATTCAATGATCAGTACAGGCACAGAAAGACTTGTTGCCAAAGGTCTTGTGCCTGAAGCTTTGCATGCATTGATGCGTGTCCCTGGCATGGCAGGCCAATTTACATTTCCGGTTAAATATGGTTATTCGGTCGTTGGAGAAGTGGTTGGCGGGCCTCCAGAATTATTGAACAAGATGGTGCATTTGATGCACCCCCACCAGGATATATGTGTTGCCCTCCCGGAAATGGTCCACGTCCTCGAACCGGGAACAGATCCCCTGTCGGCGACATTAATTTCAAATATGGAGACGATCATTAACGCCCTTTGGGACAGCGAGGTCAGGGAAGATGATAAAGTGCTTGTTTGCGGTTTTGGAAATATTGGCGGCCTCCTGGCCAAAACGCTTAAAGATGAAGTGGGAGCCCGGGTCTACGTTGCCGAAAAACATGCTGTGAGGTTGCAAACAGCCCTGGAAATGGGCTTTAGACCCTTCCGGGGCGAAGATCGATTTGACATAGCCTATAATACAACGGCTTCAGGTGAAGGCCTCCAGGAGTGCCTGGATGCGCTGGTACATGAGGGTCATGTCATCGATTTAAGCTGGTATGGGACTAATCCTGTGAACTTATACCTGGGCCATCGTTTCCATTATGGCCGCCTGAAAATAATAAGCTCACAGGTCAGTCATATTCCTGGAAAAATGATGGACAAATGGGATTTAAAAAGCCGTAAACGTTGGGCTGAGCAATTGATCTCCAAGATGGATTTTTCTGAATTGATGAGTAATCCGGTGCCATTTAATGATATTCCCGCTTTTTTTGATAAATTAAGGCATCAAGACGCGGTGCTTGATGATTGTATTTACAGCATCGCCTATTGAACACATTAATTGATAACCAAACCCGGGGATGTACACATTGACCGTTAGGGATCATATCATGATTGCCCATTCATTTAAAGGAGATCCATTTTTTGGTCCAGCCCAAAATATGCATGGCGCCACTTTCATCGTCGATGCAACCTTCAAGTCAGACACCTTAAACGCGCATAATGTGGTCATCGATATCGGTTTTGGCCACAAGGCCCTCAAGGCCGTCCTCGATGACGTCAACTATAAAAACCTGGATGAAGAAGAGGCGTTTGCGGGGCAACTGACGACAACTGAGTTCTTGTGTCATTACATTCATAACGGTTTAAAAAAGAAAGTCGCCGGATATTTTGACGGACAAATCAAGGTGACCCTTCACGAATCACACATCGCCTGGGCAAGTTATGAGGGATAAGCGAGACCTGGTCA
>JBFKJL010000079.1:0-9171 GCA_041631795.1 Saprospiraceae bacterium
CAGGATGCCATTGCCCGATATTGTACTCATTGCCAAGGAAAAAAAAGCCGCTGTCCGGACGCTGATGCGGAAAATGGACAGGCCATCCAGGGAAGTGCTGGAACTCTGGGCCGCCGGGTACTCCACCAGGGACATCGCCCTCAGGCTGGAAAAGGATGAAAATTATACGCGACTCAAGATATATCGATGCAAACGCAAACTCGAAAAACTTCTGTTGGCGAATCCGGATTTGTTAAAAGCGATGATTGAATAAATGGATTATTTTACACTCATACAGGATTACTTGGAGGGCCGTCTATCCGAAAACATTAAAAAGGATTTTGAAGACGAATTGAAACGCAATCCGGAATTGAAGAAGACCGTGGACATTCACAAAGGGACGGATGTCGTGTATGACGCCCTGCTTGAAGACAACATTAGCGCGGAAATCCATAAATACAACACCACAGATCAATCAAACCACCTTCCTGCAAAGCATCCTGTGTCAACCAACAGCCATGGCATTTTTAAAGCCATACGCGTAGCAGCGGCAGTCCTGGTTTTGGCGATCGCCAGCGCCGGATTGTATGTCAGTCAAATATATTCGGACAGTGCGTTCATGAAAAGGTATACGGATCTGCCCAATCTAAGCGGCAACCGCAGTACACAGGAAAATGGACATTGGTACGATTTGGCCCGCCTTCAGTTTGAAGAGGGGCAGTTTGATCAGTGCATCGCCATACTGGCTACAGTCTCCAGCGATGATCCGGATTACAGCTCTTCAAGATTTCTCCTGGCCTATTCGCTCTTTTCCTCAGGAAAATACAGTGAAGCCAATAAGGTGTTCGAGGAGATCATCGTGCCAAAACAACCGGGATACCAAAGGGCACAGTTTCACGGGATTCTCTCAGATATAGGTGCAGGGCATTATCGGGAAGCCATGACTTCCCTCGACACCCTGATTGCAGACCCCAGCCATCCCTACCACCCGGAAGCGATCAAGTTGCATGAGGAACTTCGGAGCAATTCGAGAAAGATCCTTGTTTTTTTTGGTATCCAGTAGGGTATAAGAATTTTCAGTGCAATCCTTGTCTGCCTTAAGGTATGCCGTGTCATGTATTATTTCTTCAACACTTCAAGGACCTCATCCAGTCGGTTGCTCACCAGGATGTCCACGCCGTTCTTCATCAGGACATAATGGGGAATAGGGGAGACCCCATATTGCGTTTTCAGTTCACCTGCCCGATCGATGATGTTCTCCAGGTACCACGTCTCTTTTTCAACTTTGTCGAGCTGTATCCCGATGATGCCTGGCTTGACATACTGCGCCCTATCGAGTTTAGAAAGGGTCTTGTCATCCCTCATACACGGGGCACACCAGGTGGCCCAGAATTTGAGAAGGATGAATTCGTAGTCTTTGCTGTACCGCGAGATCATTTGATCGAGGTCTGATTTCAGAGCGGTATTGTCATCGGATAAAAGTCTGAGGGCATCCAACCAGACGGTGTGTACACCAATGTCCAGGTCAAAGATCTTTCCCACTTCCTCTACGGGCAGCAGTCCATTTTGCACGGCGTTGTAGATGAGGTAATGGACGTATTCAGGATAGACTTTCTCCGTATACAGGCGCTGGATCTCGTCGATAACGCCGGCTTCCTCTTTGGGTGTCAGGGTCTTGGAAGTACTCAACCGTGTCAGGGTGTAAAGCGGATGATCTGACGGAAATATTATGGCGCCACTCGTCACGTTGTAGGATAAAGAATCCATGCACGCGGGCAAGGTGATGACATAAGTCATGTTGTTCGCAAGATTGACCTCAAAGCGCAGCATTGTGCCTTCGGAGAAGAACGCGTCATGGTGCATGAGATCGATCCGGACATCCCGTCCATAGAATTTCGAGAAATAGATCTTTTCTAGTGTATCCGGCTTGAGGATATCCACGTAAGCTTCACCATTCGTTTCTTCAGGCAGTTCTATGGTCACATGCATTTGTGAACGCACGGACGTACTGTAAAGCAGAATTAAAAATAGAAAAAGGATGGCCATCGGCCATCCCTTGAAATTATAATTGCTCGTCTTCAAAATTGTAAGTTTCCAGAAAATTATTGATTCGTGATTTCGTTTCCAAATTTAATTGCTGGACAGCCACACCCAATGCGGCCTTACCTGCCCTGAACAATCCCAGGCTGTCTTTGGCAATGCCATCCAGGGCTTTCAGGTGCGCCTCCATGGCAAGGATTGACGGACCTGACTGCTCAGTGGCGATGATGCCCGCAAAATCCTGCCACGTGGCGAATTGTCTCTCAGTCAGGTACAGGTGCATTTGCTGGCCCGTGCATTTGGAGCAACTGCATTCCGACGTACCCCAGAACCTGTTGATGCAGGTGCAGGTGCAGTCAAAGCCACCGGAGCAGCATTTGTGGGCAGAACAGCCTGATGTGGAGCATTCGCAGCAATTCTGATGCACGAGAGAATTGAAAATCCCCGGCAAGCCGTATGCTTCCGCATCATAGGACGGGAAAGTGGGAAGATCGACCCTGGCGCTGACTTCCTGTTTGTCGTCCTGAGAACACGAATACATCAAAGAGATCAGGCAAACCAACCCGAAGAATAAAAGCACTTTTTTCATTGAATATAAATTTGATATGAACGCACGCACATCTTTTTAAGAGTCAGCCCGTACTTCAATAATGCATGGGCACTTTGTGTGATGCGCCTACTCTGCAGATGCACCTCATGGGGGTCCGGGTCAATCGGATGACAGTCTGATATAAAAGATGGTCTTTAGGATTTGTATTGTCCATACCCATTTATGGGACGAAATTGTCCGAGGTAAACATCTTGTCCCATTTTTATTTTCTTGTGCGTACAGAATTGTGGGAGCTGATTCATTAACTTCGCACATCGTCTGAAAAGATCATATAATGAAAGTTTTCAAATTCGGAGGAGCCTCAATCAGGGATGCCGGTCATGTGCGCCATCTTGTGGACATTGTTGGGAAATACGTTGATGAAAAAATCCTGCTGGTCATATCTGCCAAAGGCAAAACGACGAATGCCCTTGAGGCCGTGGTCGACGCCTTCTTTTTGGGAGACTCTGAAAAATCTGACGGCCTTTTGAAGCATGTTGTTGAGGATCACCTGGAGCTTGCTGCTGCATTGGGTGTCGATCGCGAGTATGCAACAATGATTAGTGCATTAGAAGAGCATTTAATGCAAATGCTGAGACAAGAAAACGCATTGGACCGCGATTGCTTTTACGACCAGGTCGTTTCAGCGGGTGAACTCATGTCTACACATTTACTCCATGCCGTTTTTCAAAACCGGGGTTTGTCGAGTGTGTGGCTTGATGTGAGAGAAGTATTGGTCACAGATGCGACTTACCGCGAAGCGAAGCTGGATTGGAAGGACACATGCCGGAGGATCAATCACATGGTTCCAAAATTGTTTGATGAAAGCCACATCATTGTGACTCAGGGGTTCATTGGCAGGAACGCAGACGGTATGACGACGACCCTGGGACGGGAAGGCTCGGATTACACGGCGGCGATATTTTCCTATTGCCTGGATGCCAGGGAGGTGACAATATGGAAGGATGTGACAGGGATACTGACAGCCGATCCAGGCAGGTTTGACAATGTGGACAAGATCGGCAAGATGACCTACAGGGAAGCCATTGAGATGACGTATTATGGCGCCAAGGTCATTCATCCCAAAACGATCCAGCCATTGCAGAGGAAGTCCATTGTCCTTAATGTGCGGAGCTTTGAAGATCCCGCTGAAGAAGGGACGACCATTTCAGATCTGGGAGAATTGAATTATCCCCCAATCGTTGTGATCGAAGACGATCAGATCCTTTTAAGAATCAGCACCAATGATTTTTCATTCATTGCCGAGGATCATCTGAGCAACATATTTGTTTTGCTCAACAAATACAGGATCAAGATGAAGATGATGCGCAATGCGGCAGTGAGTTTCAACATCTGCGTCACCGATCCAGGCAAAGAAAGGCTCAATCAATTTATACACGAGCTGGGCACTGAATTCTCTGTGACGATGAATACCGGTCTCCAGCTTCTCACCATACGGCATTTTACGGATCACCTGGTCGAAAACCTGACTAAACAAAAGCTGGTGCTCATGGAAGAACGCCTTAAGAACACGATCCAGATGGTCACAAAACCACTGCCACAAATCATTGAAAAATCATAGCTATGAATATCGGTTCTGCACTTCGGCATCCTTTAAAATCCAGGTTATTCGCATTGCGCAGGTTGCCCTCCCTTTTCTTCTGGGGCATCCGTGTGAAGACACTGGACAACGACTCCTGTACAGTGTCCATACCTTACAGGTGGTCAACCAAGAATCCATTCAGATCGACATACTTTGCCGCGCTTTCTGGTGCAGCTGAATTCTCCACTGGTGTTTTGCTTCTGGAAAAAATAACGTCTTCCGGCAAGGATATTTCCTACCTCATCGTGGATCTCCACATCTCTTTTCACAAGAAAGCCACCACTGAAGTTTTGTTTACCTGCAATGATGGCGCAAGGGTGTCGGCAATGATCGATGAGGTCACATCAACAGGGAAGGCCGGCAAGATCACTTTGCATTCCGAAGGCGTGAATGCCAAAGGCGAAATTGTGGCTCGAGCTGAACTGACCTGGTCATTAAAAGAAAGATCCCGGCGTTAGCCCAGGGTGCCCTGGACAAGGCCGCCGTCAACGGCAAAGGTTTGTCCTGTCACATACCTTGAATGAGGCGACAACAACCATGCTGCAAGTGTGGCCAGGTCTGCGGGATCACCCATCCGCCCGACCCTGATCTCTTCCTCGAAATCCTTTTTAGCCTCTTCGGGTGATATGCCCAGGAGCATGCTTTTGTTTGTAAATAACCGTTCCATGGCAGGAGTGGCATGGTAGCCCGGCGCAAGAGTATTCAGGGTGATGCCTTCGCGGGCGACTTCCTGGGACAGGGTTTTGACAAACCCGACCACTGCAAGCCGCATGGACGTAGATAGCACGAGGTTTTCAATGGGCTGCTTCACTGACGAACTTTCTATGTAAACGATCCTCCCATAGGCATTTTTCTGAAACAGCGGCATTATCTCTCTCGTCAGTTTGACCTTCCAGCGCAATATGCGCCTGTATGCATCATCCCAGTCACTGAGTTCAGTGGTCAGAAATGATTTGGCCGGAGGTCCTCCTGCATTGATGAGAATTCCCGATAGTGGGCGATCCCCTATATGCCTGATGAGCGCACTGATGACAGCATCGGTCGTGATATCGCCGGGCATAATCTCGATGTGATCGGGATATTTATCCCTGAATGCCTTGAGTTTTTCCTCACCGCGCGCATTGATGATGACCCTGGCGTCTTCCCAGATCAGTGTTTCAGCGATGGCTTTGCCAAAACCACTCGTTGCACCGGTGACCACAAAGAGCTTGTTCCCGAGTTGAAGATCCATTTTATAATTCAGTTGTCATCTTGTCAAAAAAGGTCAGGAATGTCCTTTCAATCCTGTATTTGTCACCGTCGTTCTCAAATTGCTTTTTGATGATGTCAATGATCCCCTGCCTCTCCGCAGGGTTATCGAAGTATGCCTTTTTATTTTTAAGCAGGATTTTGAGCGTTTCAAAGTCGCTTTGGCTGTTAAAAAGGGTCATCATGTCCCCGTAAACCTTTTCTTCGGATATCGAGCGGATATATTGTTGTTCCGTTACTGAAAAGCTGTAATCAGCATGCGCTGCATAGATAAGAAGTAAGGCGACAAACTCGTTTTTATCAAGGTGGTGATTGGGCATCATAGTGTTAAATCACTTTTAGTTTTTGACCAATTTTTGTAAAGGCGGCTATGGCTTGCTTGACATCCTCTTCTTCGTGCCCGGCAGACAACTGGACCCGGATGCGGGCCTGATCCTTTGGCACGACCGGATAAAAGAATCCGATAACGTAGATGCCTTCATCCAGTAGTCGGGCCGAAAATTCCTGGGCGAGTTTGGCATCGTAGAGCATGACTGGAACGATGGGATGTTCGCCGTTGATGATGTCAAAACCTGCATCTTGCATGCCTGTTCTGAAAAGTGCCGTATTCCTTTTTAATTTCTCAAGAAGCCCGCTTTGGGACGAAAGGATATCAATCACTGCAATGGAAGCGCCCACTATGGCCGGCGCAAGGGTATTGGAAAACAGGTAGGGCCTTGAACGCTGCCGCAGCATTTCCACGACTTCCGCTGAAGCAGCCGTAAACCCGCCTGATGCGCCGCCAAGCGCTTTGCCAAAGGTCCCTGTAATAATGTCGACCTTGCCGAAGACACCCCTGAATTCTGCAGATCCCCTGCCTGTTGGGCCGACAAATCCGGTCGCATGACAGTCATCTACCATGACCAACGCGTCATACTCCTGCGCAAGAGTGCAGATGTGATCCACTTGCGCGATGATCCCGTCCATTGAGAATACGCCATCAGTAGCGATCATAATCCGCCTGGCATCATTCTGACGGGCCTCCGCGAGTTTTGACTCAAGGTCAGCCATGTCATTGCTGAGGTACCGATACCGTTTTGCCTTACACAGCCTAATGCCGTCAATGATGGAGGCATGATTCAACTGATCAGATATGATCGCGTCTTCAGCTGACAGCAACGGTTCGAATAATCCGCCATTGGCATCAAAGGCTGCCGCGTAAAGGATGGCATCTTCAGTGCCGACGAATCGGGCGATCTTTTGCTCTAATGTCTTATGGATATCCTGGGTCCCGCAAATGAACCGTACGGAGGACATGCCAAAACCGTGCGTGTCAATTGCTTTTTTTGCGGCTTCGATCACAAGCGGATGAGACGAAAGACCGAGATAATTGTTGGCACAGAAGTTCAAGACCTCTTTCCCGTCATCCGTCCTGATATGCGCGGATTGAGGTGTGGTTATGATTCTCTCCTCTTTGAACAGCCCTGCATCCTTGATGGCACTCAGTTCATTCTGAATAGCATTCTGGATCGTATTCATATTCTCTTTCTGGTTACTTCGGAGATAAATATAATCATTAAAACAGAGATACATGCATGGCGGCAATAAAAACAAATGATAATTATCTATAATATATTCTTTGCTATTTAATAATAGTTTATATATTTGCAATTGGTGTAATAAGTGTTACGCCGTGTATTGACCGAAAACCGAAACAGATTCCCACCCATAACAGTAGCTACCTGTGTACAGGACCTATTAGTTTATCTTATAACACTGAATTTTACTCTTAACTCAAGGTCAAGATGAGAAAAGTATATCTAAGAAGTAATTCCCTACTATCGACAGTATTTGTCGTTTTATTTACCCTCATTTCGATGCAGTCATCTTTTGGACAATGCATGCCTGGTGAAATCCGTGGTCTAGTCTTTGTTGATGGCAACTTCAATGGCATCAACGACAGTGAAGGTGGTATGGGAAATGTCATGGTCATGGCTTATGACATAAATGGCAATCTAGTCAAAACCGGCATTTCGCAGTCTGACGGATCATTCCTGATGAACGGCTTGACCAATGGCGCAAAATACCGCGTTGAGTTTGAATTGCCTCAAAAGACTTTAATGTCCGCGCCTGGTCCGGACAATCTGAGCGATGTCCAATTTGTCCAGGTGCCCAAGTGTGACCTCAGCCTTGGTGTTTCGTTAAGCGACGATAATTGCACCGCATCGTCAGAGATCTTGCTCACCTGCTTCGTGCGCGAAAACGGACCAGCTTCAGCCGGCCAGGAAACCGTGGTCGGACTGCCTTTCAGCTTTGATAATGGTTCCCCAGTGTCAGCTTATGCCACGCATGGTGAAACCGGAGCAGTCTGGGGATTGGCCTATAAAAGTACAACCAACGAAATTTACTCATCAGCGTTTGTCAAGCAGCATTCGTCGCTGGGTCCCGGTGGTCACGATGCCATATATGTCACCAGTATTGCAGGGACGCCTGTGACTTCAATTTTTGTAAAGCTGTCAAACCTCGGAATCAATACCGGTTCTTTAGCAGTATCAGATGCTACAAATTGTGATTATGGCGCGCAAGTGGGCAAGATAGGTCTTGGACCTCTCCAGCTCACCGAAGATGGCTCACAACTATATACTTTGAACTTATTCAATAACAACATTGTCAGAATATCCACGGTAGCGCCGACAATGGGCAATACTGTTTCATACCAGGTTCCAGATCCTTCGTGTCCAGATGCTGATTTCAGGGCATTTGGCCTTAAATTACACAATGAAAAGCTCTATGTAGGCGTCACCTGTACTGGTGAAACATCAAAAGATGAGAATAATACTTCCATGCATGTATACGAACTGGATCCGGTTACTGGGGCATTCAGTCTTGTATTGTCCTCAGATTTCCTTTCTGGATATTGGAGGGATACACCGACCAACAGCAAAGATGCCAATCAGTGGCTTACAGATATAGATTTTACGGATGACGGCATGATGATACTTGGTATCACGGACAGGATTGGCCACCGCTATTGTAATGCAGCGACATCCAGAGTGGATGACCAACACGGGGATATCCTTGTGGCATATCCACAAAATGGACAGTGGATCCTGGAATCCAACGGCCAGGCCGGCGCATTGACAGGATCAGGTGTCAATAATGGTGAAGGTCCCGGAGGCGGAGAGTTCTTTGGTGATGACTATTTTCCTGCAAATAAAGGCGCTCACCCTGAAATAGCCCTGGGCAGTATTTTTGTCCTGCCGGGAACAAATGAGGTCGTTGCCGCAGTATTCGATCCATTGTTTGAAACTTATTCCGGAGGTGTTCACCGTTACAGCACACAAAATGGTAGCAAAACAGGGGCAAAACAATTGTATGCCCACCAGATCCAGGCTTACTTTGGAAAGGCCACGGGTTTTGGTGACATCATTGCAAGATGTGGCAATCATCCTCTGTCTATAGGTAACTATGTGTGGAATGATGCAAATAACAATGGTTTGCAGGATGCTGATGAATCCCCATACTCCAATGTACCACTTGTAATTCTCGATAACGTCTGTAAAATTGTAGGCCACACAACCACCAATGACAAAGGGTTATACACATTTGACCATACAAATGTAGACAACGATCTCGATGGCATACCTGATGGTATCATTGCTGGACAAAATTACTATGTCGGCATTGATCCTGCCTTGTATGATCCCGCTTCATTTACTTTCGCTATAGGAGG